>JAUXVJ010000024.1:300000-471037 GCA_030684515.1 Actinomycetota bacterium | reverse complement strand
CCACAGACGGAGAACTGATCAAAGAACTCACCCTGGACGCCACAAAAAACTACCAACAACAATGAAAAACGCCCCCACCAACAGGTGAGAGCGTCCACGATGTCTCAAGACATCTGACCTCGATGTCCCGAGACATCACACCGTGGGCGATGAGGGACTCGAACCCCCGACATCCGCCTTGTAAGGGCGGCGCTCTAACCAACTGAGCTAATCGCCCGAGCCGGACAAGGTTACTCGTCTGCGCCAAGAGCCAGCCAAGCCCCCACAGGTAGCCTTGACCCATGGTTGCGACGGTCGCGCAAGTACTCGCAGCGCTCGAGTTTCGCAACCCCATCAGTCTTGCTGCTGACTGGGATGCCGTGGGATTGATCTGCGGGGATCCTGATGCACCAGTGTCGCGGGTACTGCTCGCGGTGGATCCGGTGCAGGTCGTGGTGCAGGAGGCGATTGCCGGTGACTACTCCATGATCATCACCCACCACCCGCTGTTCCTTCGTGGCGTCCACGGCGTCGGCGCGATCAACGCCAAGGGACGGATCGTCCACTCGCTGATTGCCAATGGAATAGCCCTGGCAGCGGCCCACACAAATGCCGATCATGTCAATCCTGGGGTCTCTGATGCCCTCGGCGCGGTGCTTGGCCTGACACAGATGCGTCCGATCGACCCCTTGTCCGATATGACTGGCACTGGGCGCATTGGGCAACTAGTTGAGGCGACCACGCTGGAAGCCTTCAGCGAGCTTGTTGCAGCCAGGCTTCCGGCCACCAGTCACGGAGTTCGGATCGCTGGGGATCCCCAAGCGCCAGTGCGTACGGTGGCTGTCTGCGGCGGAGCTGGCGATTCACTGCTCGATAGTGTGGGCGCACATGCTGATGTGTTTGTCACTGCGGATCTACGGCATCACCGGGCTCAGGATCATCTGGCCGACGGGGGATGCCCGTTGATCGATGTGGCGCACTGGGCAAGTGAATGGCCATGGCTGCAAGTCGCAGCGCATCAGCTGGTTTCAGATCTGGCACAGGAAGGCATGACCATCACCGCAAACTGCTCCACAACACCGACGGATCCCTGGACTGCACATCAGGCAAGTGCGAAGCGAGGGAGTGCCTGATGAAGGCTGATGCCGCTGCACAGAAGCTGCTCCTTGATCTTCAGCGCCTGGATACTCGCTCCACGCAGCTTGAGCATCGAGATCGCACCCTGCCCGAGAAGGCGGAACTGGCGGACCTCAATCAGCGTATTCAGCGATTGCACGACGAGCATGTTGCTGCGCGAGTGATCGCCGGCGACCTCGAACGTGATCAATCGCGTGCCGATGCCGATGTCGATCAAGTTCGCGAGCGAGCCATCAAGGATCAAGTGCTGCTGGACTCAGGAGCTATCGGTGACCCCAAGCAACTGCAGAACCTGCAGCATGAATTGGTCTCACTCGCCCGCCGCCAGTCCGAACTGGAAGACATCGAGTTGGAGATCATGGAACGAGTTGAGGGCGCGCAGGCAGCGGTGCGCCAACTCTCGTCACAGCATGATGAGGCACTGGGTGTTCGCGAGATTCTGACCACCCAGGTGGCGGCGCTGATGGCGGAGATCGATGCTGAGCGCCAGATCCTGGCCGTGGACCGCCAAGAACTGGCGGGGCGCATTCCTGCTGATCTGCTCGCCCTGTACGAGAAGATCAGAGCCGATCAGAACGGCGTTGGTGCGGCGCATCTGCATCGCGGACAGTGTGAAGGCTGCCGGCTCCAGCTGCCTCCCAATGAACTTGAGCGCTTGCGCTCCATCGATACCGATGAAGTAGTCCGCTGCGAGGAATGCCGCCGAATCCTGGTGCGCACTGCGGAGTCCGGCCTCCAATGAGTCGAGCCTTCATCGTGGAAGCAGATGGCGGCTCGCGCGGAAATCCAGGACCAGCCGCGTACGGCGCTGTGGTGAAGGACTCTGCGACCGGAGCCGTGCTCGCTGAATTGGCAGGTCACATCGGCTTGGCAACGAACAATGTGGCCGAGTACCGCGGGGCATTGGCCGGCTTGGCGCACGCGTATGAGCTTGATCCGACGGCCGTCGTGGAGATTCGGCTTGATTCGAAGTTGATCGTCGAGCAGATGAGTGGTCGATGGAAGATCAAGCACCCAGACATGCGCGAACTCGCGCTGCAGGTTCGCGCAGTCTTTCAGTCAGGTCAGGTCACCTACACCTGGGTGCCTCGATCAGCCAACGCGCACGCGGATGCACTCGTCAATGAAGTCCTTGATCAGGTGCAGGCCGGCGGTGAAGCGTCGATCGTGCGGACCTATGACTCTGGCTTGCTCGTGCCCGATGCCGCCGACGTCATCGGCGATGCAGAGGAGGCCTTTGCGCGCGGGGCCATTGCTCGCGGCGAGCGAGCACCCAATCGAATGGTCGGCTGGGAGGAGATGGACACTCCCACAACGGCGGTGCTCGTGCGGCATGGGGCAACCCAGTTCAGTCTTGAAAAGCGGTTCAGCGGCAAGGGTGGAGCAGACCCCGGACTTGCGCCGATCGGCGAGGCGCAGGCCAGGGCAGCAGCTCAGGAACTTGCCTCCCGTATTCAGTTCGATCTCGTGGTGAGTTCACCACTGCTGCGCACCCGCCAGACTGCCGCGATTCTGGCCGGCGAGCTTGCCAAGGATCTGGTCATCATGGACGACATCGCTGAATGCGCATTCGGGGAATGGGACGGCCTCACCTTTGAGGATGTCCAGACTCGGTGGCCCGATGAGCTTCGGCAGTGGCTGGACTCGGTCGACTTCGCGCCACCTGGCGGCGAGTCATTCACGCAGGTGCATGCCCGGGTTGCGCACGCGCGAAATGAGCTCCTCTACTCCTATCCAGGCAAGAACATTCTGGTGGTCTCGCATGTGAGCCCGATCAAACTTATGGTTGCCCTCACGATCGACGCACCGGTGGAGAGCGTCTACCGGATGGAACTTCGACCATGTTCGATCTCCACAACGACGTGGTACCCAGATGGCAACAACTCCTTGTATGGCTTCGCCGAATCCAGTCACTTGCGTGGAGTCGATACCTTCCCGGGCGTGTAGTGCGTGATGATGTCCAATCGCATTCCGGCACCTGACTGCTCCTGCATCTCCCATTGGTAGCCAAGTTCAGTGAGCTGCTGAGTGAGAGCGGAGGTGCTGGTGGCCATCGCGCCTCGGCGAACGAGGTCTCGAACAAGAAGCCCCTTCGTAGCCTTGTTGAAATGACTGACCACTGTTCGCTTGCCGTCTTGCTCTTGCAACACGCGTACTGAAATTGATCGAGACAGCGACTCCTTGGGGATCGGGGCCAGCGAAACATATGCCTGCGATCGCAAGTCCAGAATCGGTCCGTTTGAGTTGTGGAGAATGGTTCCTATCGGCGCGCGCCAAAGACTAGCGAGCCCCGGCAATCCGGTGATCTTTGAATTTGCACTGAGTCGGTAGGGCGCGATCGAATCCAAGGGCCGGACTAATCCATGCAGTCCGGATGCGATCAGCACATGCGCGTGCAGGCGTTCGCGCTGTCGTGGTGTCAACGTATCCGCTGAGAGCGCTTCGAACACCACCCCGGTGTAGATGTCGATCGCCGGCCCACAGGCCGCTGTTGCGAGTTGGCTGTTCAGCGCAAGTTGATCGAGTTGAGTGCGCCCCAACCCCAAGGCCTTGCTCGCTCGGGCCTGATTGCCGCTGCACATCTTCACTAAGGCCCGCATGATCCTGGTCCGAACTGGGTTGAGTTCAGCAAAGGAAACAGCGGCAGGCAGTTCTGTTGCTGGTGCGGATTTGGACTCACTGGGCGGCAGCAGGATCAGCATGGTGGTCCAGACGTTAGGCCATGCTCATATGAGATGGTGGGCCGGTGAAGCTCATGTTGGTTGCCGTCAGTGCGGGGATGTTGTGCTTGGCCGGTTGTCAGTCATCGTCAGACTCCTCGCCGGTCACTACGTGTGACCAAGCCAGCCTGCAAACCACGATCGAGACCTTCCTGCACGAGTCGGACGCGCACCTTGATTCCTTTGACCAGCTCAAGTGCTCGGGGGAGTGGGCTGCGGTGCAGGCGACGCTGACCGAAAATGCGAGCCAGCCAGTGCAGCAGGACTTCATCTTTGCCCGCAGTGGGGAGAACTGGATCTTGAAGGCCCCGGAAATTGTGTGCGGATCGCCCTCAGCAGATAACAGCCGCCCGGCCGACGCGGAGATTCCCGAGGATCTGTGGGCCCAAGCCTGCTTGATCCCCTAGCGATATTGGACCAAGCTCGGTCCAAGCCATAGCCTTGCGCCGGACGAGTTGGCCGGGTGATCGCGGCACGAAAGTGTCGAGGAAAGTCCGGGCTCCACAGGGCAAGGTGGTGGGTAACGCCCACCCGGGGTGACCCGCGGGACAGTGCCACAGAAAACAGACCGCCTCGAGCAATCGAGGTAAGGGTGAAACGGTGGTGTAAGAGACCACCAGCGCCGCAGGCGACTGCAGCGGCTAGGTAAACCCCACCTGGAGCAAGGCCAAGAGGATCGCTTGCGATCTGCGCAGACGAGCTGCCCGCTCAATGTCTGCGGGTAGGCCGCACCAGGCCACTGGCAACAGTGGTCGCAGATGGATGATCACCCTCGGCTATGCCGAGACAGAACCCGGCTTACAGGCCAACTCGTCCACCCAAACCCGATCAACCTTCGGGCAGGTTCTCCAGATTGTCCAGGTCCCAACTGTCAGGTCGTGTCTTGAGATACGGCTTTGCCGTGCAGCTGGGGATCGGGCAGTAACCCTGCGCTGTGATTCTTGCCGAATATCCCTCGACATTGGTGTTCCACACATCGCCAGCATCGATGCTCGATACCACTTCCTGGCAGCTGTAGTAGGTGTTGGCTGCGGTCAGCACACCTTCAATGTGCCGATGACTGCGATCTTCGGACCACTCCTTGCGCACTCGCACGACTGTGTACATCGCCATGCCTCACCTTCCCACTTCGAGCAAACAGATCGACGCAGTTCATTGAAATGCCAGACACCTACCGTGCTCGCAATTACATTCAAGTTGAGTCAAACGCCATTGGCCCCTGAGCTGGGAGCGCTGGATGAATCGAATGTTGCAGGATGCAGCGGTGGTTGGAATCGGCCGTACGAAGTACGTGCGCAAATCTGGTCGCACAACCTTGGGAATGGCCGCCGAGGCCGCGCGCGAAGCCCTTGCGGACTGCGGGTTGACGCCAGCGGATGTCGATGGCATGACCTGTTTTGGCACCAATGGCTCTGCGGGCCCAAGTCAGGTGGCGCACGCGATCGGCGTTGAAGACCTTGGCTGGTCGCTCAGCATCGCGGGCGGCGGCAATATCGTCACGTCAACTGTGACCAGCGCAGCAACTGCAGTGCTTTCCGGTCAGGCCGATGTGGTTATTGCCTATCGCGTGCTCGGTTCAGATACGCGCTACGGCAAAGCCTTTGGCACCATCGAGGCAAGTGGAGAAGGCCAGTTTGCGGCCCCGCATGGCTACATGGTGCCGCCGCAGTGGTTCTCGATGTACGCCCGACGCCATCAGTTTGAATATGGCTCAACGAGTGAGGATCTCGGTGCCATTGCGATTCAGCAGCGCGCGCACGCAGCGGCCAATCCGCATGCCATCGGGCGCGACCTGATCACGATTGACGACTACCTCGCCAGTCGCTGGATCTGTGACCCATTCCGGCTCTTTGACTGCACCTATGAGGTCGATGGTGCGGTTGCGATTGTCATCACCTCTGCGGAACGGGCCAAGGACCTTCCGCACAGGCCTGCATTCATACTCGGCGCCGCCGATGCGAATCGCTTTGCAGGGTCGCCCTACCAATGGGATGACATGACCACGATGTTCTCCCGCGACACTGCGCCCAAGCTCTGGCAGCGGACCGGTCTTGGGCCCAAGGACATTGATGTGGCGTGCATGTACGACTGCTTCACCTTCACCGTGATGGCGACCTTTGAGGATTTCGGATTCTGCGACAAGGGCGAGGTTGGGGACTACTTCCGAGCTGGTCGAGCGACATACGGGGGAGACGTCGTCGTCAACCCGCACGGAGGGCTGCTTTCCGAGGGATACATCCACGGTATGAATCACCACTACGAGGCTGTTCTGCAATTGCGTGGAGACGCCGAGAATCGACAAGTCGAAGGCGCGCAGACGGCCCTGGTCACCTCAGGCGCTGGGCCATTTGGCGGCGCTCTTGTCTACGGAACGAGTCAGCTGTGACGGATACCGTGATGTACCCACCCCAGCCGTCACCTGATGCAGACACCGAGCCGTTCTGGCAGGCGACATCTGAAGGCAGGCTGGCCATGTGTCGTTGCCAGTCGTGCGGGCTCTGGCACATGCCGCCACTTGAGCGCTGCCGCTCCTGTGCTGGCCCGACCGCCTTCGAAGAGGTCGCCGGCACTGGCAGCTTGTATTCCTTTATCGTCCAGCACCATCCGGCCATCTCTGGATACACCGACGATCTGCCCTATGTCGTGGGCTTGATCGAACTCGATGAGCAGCCTGGCCTGCGCCTGCCGACCCGAATCGTGGGCATTGAGCCATCGGCGGTCGTATGTGACATGCGGATGCGGGTGGTCTTCGAACAACTGCCCGGCGGCGACTTTGTCGTCCCAATCTTTGAACCGGAAGCTGCTTGACAGTCAGTGGTGGGTTCCTTAGCGTAAGTGACACCCAGTTCACTTACCTCGCAATTTGGACGATTCAGGCAATGCGGCTTGCTTGATGCGGACAGACCGCCTCCCTTGAAGTCTTGGAGTCGCATGGATACCTCGCGCATCCCGCTCATCTCGGCCGACGCCCATGTCAATGAGCCGCGGGGACTGTGGTGGGACGGACTGCCGGCTTCGATGCGAGATCGGGCGCCTGCTCGGATCAGGCCAAGCGAAGAGGGCGCCTGGGAGATGAAGACCCACGACGCGACCACCTTGACTCAGGCGCAGTTGGACCTTCAACAGGAGCGCGCTCGCAATGAGCAGAACGATCTCGGCTACCGGCTGAAGGTGATGGCCGAGGATGGCATCTCTGCAGAGTGCGTGTTTCCCACGATTGGCCTGTACCTGTGGGACATGGACGATGCGGCCCTCGGAGGAGCCTGCTGCGAGATCTACAACGACTGGATCTTCGATGCGCTTGAGTCGAAGTCAGACCGGCACAGCTGTGCCGGATTGATCCCGACGTGGAACATTGATGCTGCCGTTCGAGAAGTGCGGCGGGTGGCCGCAATGGGTTTGGGCTCGATCATGCTGCCGCTGAAGGGCGTGCCGGAGGAATACAACAGCCCGGTGTGGGAACCCTTGTGGGATGAAGTTGAATCTGCTGGATTGCCGGTCGTCATGCATCAAGGCAGCGGGCACGACATGCTCTTCTATCGCGGACCTGGCGCAGCCGTGGCGAATCTGCTGGCCACCCAGTCGATGGCGCCGCGCAGCGCTGCACTCCTTGCCACTTCAGGCGCACTTGAACGCCATCCGGGACTGCATGTGGTCTTCGTCGAAACCAATGGCGCCTGGCTTTCATGGGCGATGGACACCCTTGACTCCTACTACGACGCGTTCCTTGAACTGCCAGGCTGGGTTCGCCCGGAACTGAAAGAGAAGCCAAGCCACTACCTCGCCAATCAGATTCACGCGACGTTCCAATGGGATCCCACCGGCTTGCGCAATATTGAACGAACCGGTGTTCAGTCCTTGATGTGGGGCTCGGACTATCCGCACAGCGAGGGCACTTATCCGCACAGTCGGAAGGTGGTTCAGGAATTATTTGGCGAATTCGGACTGGCAGATGCCACCGCAATTCTGGGCGGCACCGCCACCCGGTTGTTCAATTTCGATCCGGTGGCTATCGCGCAGCCCATCTAGTCCTCCGTTCGCCCATCTCGGCCAAACACATGAAGGAGCCCTTGCATGAATGTCAACGATCTCATCTTGATCAGCAATGACGATCACGTCATTGAACCGCGCGACATGTTCGATGCGCATCTTCCCGCTTCACTCCTCGACAAGGCACCCAAGTTGCTCGTTGATGAGCGCGGAGTTGAGTCATGGACCTTTCAGGGGCAGTGGAGTGGTTCCACGAGCATGAACGCCGTTGTTGGGTGGCCAGCTGAGGAGTGGGGATTTGATCCCTCCACCTACTCTGAGATGCGTCCGGGCGCCTATGACATCCACGAGCGCGTGCGCGATATGAATCGCAACGGCATCCTCGCTTCGATGTGCTTTCCTTCCTATGCCGGCTTCAGCGCTCGCTTCTTCCAAGAGGCGGCCGACAAGGAACTGTCACTTGTGATGCTGAAGGCCTACAACGACTGGCACATCGACGAATGGTGCGCCGCGTATCCAGGGCGTTTCATTCCGCTTGCCATCATTCCCGTCTGGGATCGTGAGGCGATGGTCGCCGAGGTTCGCCGGGTTGCGGCCAAGGGCTGCCACGCAGTGACGATGCCAGAGCTTCCGCACATTCAAGGTCTGCCGAGTTACCACGATCTTGAATATTGGGGACCGTTCTTCCAGGCGTGCTCGGACCTGCAGGTCGTGCTGTGCATGCATATCGGGCAGGGTTTCGCGGCGATCAACATGGCCCCGGGTGCACCCATCGACAACATGATCATTCTTGCCACTCAGGTATCCACATTCGCGGCTCAGGACCTGCTCTGGGGCGGGGCATTCATGGCGTATCCAGATCTGAAGGTGGCGTGGTCAGAGGCCGGCATCGGCTGGATCCCGTTCTACTTGAACCGATGCGATCGCCACTACACAAACCAGCGCTGGCTGGGACATGATCTTGGCGGCAAGTTGCCTAGTGAGATCTTCCGTGAGCACTCACTTGCCTGCTACGTGACTGACCCGACTGCCCTGAAAGTACGGGCAGACATCGGGCTGGAAGTCATCGCCTGGGAATGCGACTACCCGCATTCAGATTCGATCTTCCCCGATGCGCCTGAATTCGTGCTGGCCGAGATGAACGGTGCTGGCGTGCCCGATAACGAGATCAATATGTTCACGTGGGAGAACAGCGCGCGATTCTTCAGTTGGGACACCTTCAAGCACATCAGCAAGGAAGATGCCACTGTCGGCGCCCTGCGCGCCGCATCGCCAGATGTCGACACGACCCTGCGCTCAAAGCACGAATGGCGCGCGATGTTTGAAGCGAGCAACGCCTAGGAATCGATCTGCTCGGTGGTCTGGGTGAAGTGCTGCCCAGACCACCGAAGATTGCAGCAGTGCCCAGCTAGCTGGGGTTGGCAGCAGCGGCAACCGCGGCAGCCACTGCCGGTGCAACATGCTCATCGAAGACGCTGGGGATGATGTATCCCGAAGACAGTTGATCTTCAGTGACGACGTCCGCAATCGCGTTGGCTGCGGCAACGAGCACCTCATCGGTGATCACGTGTGCGCCACTGTCCAGCATTCCGCGGAAGATGCCAGGGAATGCAAGCACATTGTTGATCTGATTCGGGTAGTCGCTGCGCCCGGTAGCCACGACGGCCGCGTGCTTGTGAGCCTCGATCGGATCGATTTCTGGAATCGGGTTGGCCAGAGCAAAGACGATTGCATCCTTGGCCATGCGCGAGACATCCTCAGCTGTGATCATGCCCGGCTGAGAGACGCCGATGAAGACGTCGGCATCGACCATGGCATCAGACAGGCTGCTGGTGACATTGCGCGGGTTGGTGCGGCTGGCCAGATCCTTCTTGTCGGCATCGCTGAACTCGCGATCCATGTGCAGCGCCCCCTTGGAGTCAAAGAGCACGATGTCATTGACGCCAGCCTTCATCAGGAGGTGGGCAACGGCAGCGCCGGCGGCTCCCGCACCCACCATGACGATGCGCAGCTTGCTGAGATCCTTCTTGACCAGGCGAGCAGCATTGCGAAGCGCGGCAAGCACCACAACGGCAGTGCCGTGCTGGTCGTCGTGCATCACCGGGATGTCCAAGGTTTCACGGAGCCGGCGCTCGACCTCAAAGCAGCGTGGTGCAGAAATGTCTTCGAGGTTGATTCCGCCAAAGCCGGGCGCAATCAATTGAACGGCGCGCACGATCTCGTCGACATCGTTGGTCGCCAAGGCAATGGGCCATGCGTCGATATTGGCGAAGCGCTTGAAGAGTGCTGCTTTGCCCTCCATCACAGGCATTGAGGCTTCTGGGCCAAGGTTGCCCAGTCCGAGTACTGCGGAGCCGTCGGTGACAACAGCGACGGTGTTGCGCTTGATGGTGAGCTCACGGGCCAAGGACGGATCTGCGGCGATCGCAAGGCAGACGCGTGCAACGCCAGGGGTGTAGGCGCGAGCAAGTTCAACGCGATTGCTCATTGGCACAGTTGCCTGAATCTCCAGCTTGCCTCCGGCATGGATCAGCAGGACGGAGTCGCTGACATGCTCGACCTGGCACCCAGGGACTGCACTGAGCGCGACTGTCAGGCGATCAGCAGCATCGTCTCCGGCGACCAGGCAGGTCAGTTCCAAGACCACAAGCTCATGGCCGGGCTCAACCACATCCATGCCGGTCACGACACCCTCAAGGGAGGTCACCGCATGCGTGAGTTCTCCCGAGGCGTGGACTTCAGGGGTGGTGCGAATGCGGGCCGTGTACGAGGTCTCGAAATTGATCACCGGAGGAGTCTAGTGATCAATGGGTCAGCGTTTGCAGGTGTTCGTTGACCTTCGCGCATATGCGTCCGAGGGACTCGAACTCCTCCGGAGTCAGGACATCCACCAGGTGGGTGCGGACACTCTCAACGTGCGCCGGAGCCGCCGCTACCAGTGATTTCCAGCCCTTGTCGGTGAGCACGGCGAATGATCCGCGTCGGTCATCTGCGCAGGATTCACGGCTGACAAGGCCCGCTTTCTCCATCCGATCGACCTGGTGGGACAAGCGGCTGCGGGAGGCCAAAGTGCGTTCCGCGAGATCGCTCATGCGGATGCGCCGGTCAGGGGACTCTGAAAGGCGAACCAGAATCTCGTAGTCCGGCAGAGTCAGTCCGCTGTCACATTGAAGGTCACGACCCAGGTATTCAGGGAGCAAGGTGGTGGCAGCGATCCATGCGCGCCACGACTGCTGCTGTTCCACGGTCAGCCATTGGGTCATGCCCCGATGATACGCAGAAATAGTTGAAATTGAAACTTCTTATTTCGGTCAATTGCACCTATGTAAAGTCAATTGCACCTATGTAAAGGTGATGCGCGCAGCAGACGGCTTAGGCGTCCAGTTCCCAGATGCGAATGCCGCCCAGGATCCCGTTCTCATTGGAGACCAAGGAGCCCTTGGGACCGATATCCGCCGGAGTCAGGAGTCGGGCGTTGCCGCCACCGACATAGAGGTGATCGAAGCTCAGCATGGCATCGAAGAAGGCAATGGCTTTGCGCACCTTGACCAGCCAGGATTCCACGCCGATGTGGCGCAACTGGTAATCGCCAATCGCAATGTCGATAGTCATGGTGTCGTCGTAGGGGCCATGCGAGAGCTCAAGATGGGGGAGGAGCTGCCCATCTTGAAACAGCGAGGTGCCGACGCCGGTTCCCAGGGTCAGGACGAACTCCAAGCCTGTGCCTTGAGCAACGGCACAGCCCTGCACGTCAGCGTCGTTTGCCACCTTCGTCGGCAGGCTCATCGCGGTGGCGATAGCGGTGCGCAGATCAAACCCGGACCATGCTTTTGCCAGGCTTTCATCGCGCTCACCGTGGCGCACGCGACGTGAGAGCGATGGCACTTCGAGCACGACGCCCTGGCGCACAAGGCCAGGAAATCCAACCGTGACCCGGTGGGCAGCGGGAAGGGGCTTGACGAGGTCAAGGATTGTCGAGACAAAGGTTTCGGGTGGGCACGGATATGGAGTGGCGATGCGCACCTCATCGACAACCATGGCGCCGTGTTCGTCAAGAACGGAGGCTTTGAAGCCAGTGCCACCAATGTCAATCGCGAGAGTGTGCACATCAGTGGGCCACGGGTTGCTGGCCGCTGGCCAACTATGGGTCGACACCGTTGGGATGGTCGTCATTTGGTCAGTACCTCTACTCCGTCATTTGTGACAAGAACAGTGTGCTCAAACTGTGCCGTCAGTTTGCGATCTGCGGTGACCACGGTCCAGTCATCGTTCCAGATCTCGTAGTCATACGTGCCAAGGGCAATCATCGGTTCAATGGTGAAGGTCATGCCAGGAACCATGATCAAATCGGCATTGGGATCGTCGTAGTGCGGGATCACCAGGCCTGAATGAAATGCGGTGCCGATTCCATGACCGGTGAAATCGCGAATGACCCCGTAGTCGAATCTCCTGGCGTAGCTCTCAATGACTCGGCCAATGACATTGATCGGGCGTCCTGGTGCGACAGCCTTGATCGCGCGGTTCATCGCTTCATGCGTTCGCTCGATCAGCAGCGCGGCTTCTTGCGTCACCTCGCCGACAGGAAACGTTGCATTCGTATCGCCGTGCACGCCACCGATGAACACTGTGACGTCGATATTGCAGATGTCACCTTCGCGCAATTGCGTCGAATCCGGAATGCCGTGGCAGATGACCTCGTTCACCGAGGTGCAAATGGATTTAGGAAATCCCTTGTACTCAAGTGGCGAGGGATAGGCGCCGTGGTCGCAGATGAACTCGTGCGCAATTGCGTCCAGGGCGTCCGTGGTGATGCCGGGACGAACATGTCTTCCCACCTCGGCGAGAGTGAGTGCCCCGAGGTGTCCTGAGATGCGCATCAGCTCGATGGTCTGGGCATCCTTGACTTCTGAACCCGTGAATGTCGCGGGGCCTGGCTTGCCGACATATTCAGGCCTGGCAATGGTCTGTGGCACGGCTCTTTTCGCCGAGATGCGACCCGGGCGAACTTCCGCGTGTGGAGCAACCGTTGACATGGACAGCAGTCTAGGTTCAGTCCCATCGAGGAAGGGAATCGTCATGGCTTGGTACTTCTGTCTAGTTCATCAGCGAGTGGAACCCGAGGCTGGTTGCGCGAATGCTGAACGAATGGGCCCATATGCAACTGAGGCTGAGGCTGACGCTGCCATGGCCACTGCGCACGATCGCAATGCCGCCTTTGATGCTGATGACGACTAACGGCTGGCCGCTGTAAACGAATGAAGCCCGCACCGAAAGGTGCGGGCTTCATTCGCGTTCTGGCGGTTGTTTACCGGGCAGCCCTGCGAGCTGGCGCCTTCTTTGCAACGCGCTTCACTGCAGTCTTGCGGGCCGGAGCCTTCTTGACTGCCTTCTTGACGGTGCGCTTTGCTGCGGTCTTGCGAACCGGAGCCTTCTTGACGGTGCGCTTGACGGCAGTCTTCTTGACTGCCTTCTTCACGGTGCGCTTCGCCGCAGTCTTCTTGACTGCCTTCTTCACGGTGCGCTTTGCTGCGGTCTTGCGAACCGGAGCCTTCTTTGCAACGCGCTTCACTGCAGTCTTGCGGGCCGGAGCCTTCTTGACTGCCTTCTTTGCTGCGGTCTTGCGAACCGGAGCCTTCTTTGCAACGCGCTTCACTGCAGTCTTGCGGGCCGGAGCCTTCTTGACTGCCTTCTTCGCTGCAGTCTTGCGGGCCGGAGCCTTCTTCACTGCCTTCTTTGCGACTGCCACTGTGCCTCCTGTGTAGTCGGAATCTGCATCCCTAGCAGAGTCCTTCAATGAAAACTCTGACAGAGCATTGCATAAATCTCTAGTACATACACATTCACAACTGCAATCGTGTCGAATCGCTATTCGCTTTTCAGATGCGCATTTTGCATCTCTGGCATGATCCGACGCTATGACAACAGACTCAACTGCAACGCAAAGCGATGAACAACAGCAACTTGATGTTTCACAACTCACTGTTGGTGTTCTTGGTGGTACTGGCGAACAAGGTCGCGGACTTGCGCGAAGACTTGCATTGTCTGGACAGCAAGTGATCATCGGTTCGCGTGATGCATCGCGTGCGCAGGGCATTGCTGACGAAATTGGCAGTGGCATTCTCGGTCGATCTAATGAAGACTGTGCATTGCAGTCAGATGTTGTCATCGTCGCCGTGCCATGGGACGGACATGCCCAATTGCTCAAGGGCTTGGTGGAGCAACTTGCCGGCAAGATCGTTGTGGACTGTGTGAATCCACTTGGCTTCGACAAGCAGGGTGCATTTGCACTGCCGGTACCTGAAGGGTCCGCTGCGCAACAAGCTGCTTCGATCTTGACGCAGAGCCGGGTAGTTGGGGCCTTTCACCACATTTCCGCTGTTCTGCTGCTTGATCCAGATGTTGCCAGCATTGACACAGATGTGCTGGTTGTCGGCGATGATCGTGAAGCAACTGACCTCGTGCAGGCGCTTGCTGCGCGCATAGCGGGTATTCGCGGGGTCTACGCCGGTCGTCTGCGCAATTGCGGACAGGTCGAGACCTTCACTGCGAATCTCATCTCGATCAACCGTCGATACAAGGCGCACTCAGGAATACGAGTGACCGACGTCGAATAGTCGGACTCGACTAGTTGTAGGTGTGCTCCTCGGCTGGGTACGCACCTGTGGACACATCGTTGGCCCAGGCGCGAACTGCATCTGACATCACCGTGCGCAGATCTGCATAGCGTCGGACAAACTTCGGCGCAGGATCCGGTGTCAGACCCAAGAGGTCCTGCCACACGATGACCTGCGCGTCGGTACTTGCGCCTGCGCCGATGCCGATCGTGGGGATGGTGAGAATCTCGCTCACCTTCGTCGCAAGGGCGCTGGGCACCACTTCAAGCACCAGACCTGCAGCACCGGCTGATTCCATTGCCTTGGCGTCCTGCATCAGCAGTTCGCCCTGCTCTCCGCGACCTTGCACTCGGTAACCACCGAACAAGTTGACCGACTGCGGCGTCAGGCCAAGATGTCCGATGACAGGGATGCCGGCATTGGCGAGCAGTTCAACCTGTGGCAACACTGCGGCACCGCCCTCGAGCTTCACTGCGTGCGCGCCACCTTCTTTCATGAATCGGGCTGCTGTCTCGAGCGCCTGTGCAGGTGAGGCTTGGTAGGAGCCAAATGGCAAGTCAGCGATGACCAATGCCTGGCTAGTTCCGCGCACCACGGCCTGCACCAATGGCAGGAGATCGTCAACGGTGACGGGAAGAGTGGTGGTGTGGCCGTAGACGACTGAGGCAGCTGAATCGCCAACGAGAATGGCTGGAATGCCGGCGTTCTCAAAGATGCCGGCTGTGAGTGCGTCGTAGGCAGTGATCATTGCCCAGCGTTCGCCGCGATTGGTGGCAGCCTGCAGGTCACGCATCGTGAATCGTCGATTACTGACACAGCCGTACAGCGTTGAGGACGAGACGTCCATCGAGGGGCTCCTATCTCGAGGCTGCGGGCGCAGTCCCCGGACACGTAAATGATGACACAGACAGATCGATTGGACCATCCCTTAGTGCCGGGTTTCTCCGGTGAAGAATTGAGGTTCGCGATGGACTCTTGGATGACATCCGGTAAGGGCTACCTACGCAGGGTCATGCGCCTACCGGCACCGCCCAGGTCCCGATGAATGCACTTGTGAAGACTGAAGGTGCTGCCTATGCGGCAGAAGCACTGCAGGAGTACTTCTCAGTGGAGAAGTCCGACTGATCAGCCTCGATGTTCGCGCCAGGCATTGGTGATCGGCAGGCGTCGATCACGACCGAAGGCGCGCAGCGAGATCTTGGTGCCGGGGGGGTACTGGCGACGCTTGTACTCGGCGCCGTCGGTCAACTGAATGATCCGATCTACCATCACCGGATCAAAGCCAGCATCGATGAGCTGGGCGGAGCCGTGATCAGACGCGACATACCCCTCAAGCAGCGCATCCAGCACGGGATAGTCGGGAAGGGAGTCTGAATCCTTCTGGTCTGGACGCAGTTCAGCGCTTGGGGCCTTCTCGATGCTGCTCGGCGGAATCGGCGGTGTCCTGCCGAGTGCTTCAGCCTGGGCGTTGCGCCAACGTGACAGTTCCCAGACCAGCATTTTTGGGACGTCCTTGATTGGGGCAAATCCACCGACGCTGTCGCCGTACAAAGTCGAATAGCCAACCGAGAGTTCGCTCTTATTGCCTGTTGTGAGCACCAGATGGCCCTCTTGATTGGAGATGCCCATCAGAGTCGTCCCGCGGACTCTGGCTTGCAGGTTCTCCTCGGCCAAGCCGCTCAGCCTGAGTGAATCCATGAAGGCGTTGACCATCGGAGCAATGGGAACCGTGCGCAGGTGCAGGCCAGTGCGTTCAGCAAGATCGGCGGCGTCATCTTTGGAGTGCTCAGATGAATAGACACTTGGCATCGAAACACCAAAGACCCGGTCCGATCCAAGGGCGTCAACTGCCAGTGCTGCCACTAACGCGGAATCGATGCCGCCGCTGAGGCCCAGGATCACACTGGTGAAGTGATTCTTGTTGACATAGTCGGCAAGTCCGCAGACCAAGGCGGAATAGATCTCCTCGAATTCAGGCAGCCGCTCAAAGGTGCTGTCTGAAGGCTCGGGTTCGTTGCTGCTGAGCTGTCCGGCGAGTTGCGTGACATCGTCGTGGATCTGCGATTCGGGCATGGGCAGGTCCACGATGACGAGTTCCTCGACGAACTGACCCCCGCGTGCAACTACCTTGCCCTTGGCATCCACCACCATGGAGTCCCCGTCGAAGACGAGCTCGTCCTGACCACCGATGAGATTCACGTAGGCGACTGCGCATCCCGCCTCGATTGCGCGCTCGCTGCACAACGTGCGTCGAACATCGGTCTTGTTGCGTTCATAAGGCGAGGCATTGAGTACCAGGAGCAGTGAGGATGACACTTCTCGGGCCCATTCAACTGGACCGCCGGTCTGCCACAGGTCCTCACAGATAGCCAAAGTGATGGTTGTGCCACCAATGCGCAGATGGGTTGGCACTGTGCCAGGCAGGAAGTAACGCGCTTCGTCGAAGACGCCGTAATTGGGCAGGTGATGCTTGATGTAACGGGCCACGATGCGCCCCTGATGAATTACTGCCGCAGCATTGACTGGTGATGAGACCTGCGCATGCGTGGGGCCGGTGTCAACGCAGTCCAGATACCCCACAACGGTGACGAGATCTCCCAAACCGGCCGCGAGCAGATCGCCCGAGAGCCGGTCCAGTGCCGCGATTGAGGCATGTTGGTAGGAGGGGCGCAGCGCCAGATCCTCCACGGGGTAGCCCGTCAGCATCATTTCGGGAAAGGCAATCAGGTGGGCGCCAGCGGCACCTGCTTCAGTGGCCATGCTTAGGATTTTCTGGGCATTTGCCTCAAGGTCGCCGACGGTGGCGTTTGCCTGAGCAAGGGCCAGGCGCAGGGTGGGCATTGACTGAGAGTATCCACCTGCAGGCCGTCCCTGACGTCATACGCCTGTAACACAGCAGCGGGCAGGATAGGACCACGTACAGTCTGTCCGAATCGAATGAACTCAGCCGATGCGCGGATGTGCGTTACCTGGAGGTCAAGACCATATGGATAAGCAGGCCGAGTTCGTGCTGCGCACGATCGAAGAGCGCGATATTCGATTCGTTCGTCTTTGGTTCACCGATGTTCTGGGCACGCTGAAGTCCGTTGCCATTGCCCCTGCTGAACTGGAAGGCGCCTTCGCTGAAGGCATTGGCTTTGATGGCTCGGCCATTGAGGGCTTCACCCGCGTCTATGAATCCGACATGATCGCCAAGCCGGATCCCGGAACCTTCTCGCTGCTGCCCTGGCGCAGTGAGGGTCCCGGCGCCGCGCGATTGTTCTGCGATATCCAGATGCCCGATGGCAGTGCCTCCTATGCCGATCCACGATTCGTGCTGAAGCGAACGCTGATGCGGGCTGCTGATCTTGGTTTTACCTTCTATGTGCATCCTGAAGTCGAGTTCTATCTGCTCCAAGGTCGGCACAAGCTTGGTGAGTCGCCGGAACCGGCCGATTCCTACGGATACTTCGACAACACTCCTCACGGGCAGTCTGCGGACTTCCGGCGCCAGGCAATCATGATGCTTGAACAGATGGGCATCTCTGTTGAGTTCTCCCATCACGAAGGCGGACCGGGCCAGCAGGAGATTGATCTTCGCTATGCAGATGCGCTGACCACTTCGGACAACCTGATGACCTTCCGTCTGGTGATGCAGGAGGTGGCATTGGAGCAGGGGATGTACGCGACCTTCATGCCCAAGCCATTCACCCAGCATCCGGGTTCAGGTATGCACACGCACTTGTCGCTGTTCGAGGGCGATCGCAACGTCTTCTACGAAGCTGGTGCCCCGCTGCAACTTTCAAAGATCGGCCGCGCCTTCATCGCTGGTCTTCTTCAGCATGCGCCGGAGATCACGGCGGTCACCAATCAGTGGGTGAACTCATACAAGCGTCTGCTCGGTGGGGCCGAAGCCCCCGCGTGGGCCTGCTGGGGGCACAACAACAGCTCAGCATTGATTCGCGTTCCGATGTACAAGCCATCAAAGGGAAACAGCACTCGCATTGAATACCGAGCTCTGGACAGTGCGGCGAATCCGTACCTTGCCTACGCCGTGATCCTGGCTGCCGGTCTCAAGGGAATCGAAGAGGGCTATGAGCTGCCGGCCGGTGCCGAGGAGGATGTCTGGGCATTGACCGAGGCTGAGCGCCGCGCCTTGGGCATGAAGGCGCTCCCGGCTAGTTTGGGACAGGCCCTTGAGGTGATGGAGCGATCTGAACTGGTTGCCGAGACTCTGGGTGAGCATGTCTTTGACTTCTTCCTTCGCAACAAGAAGGCCGAGTGGGACAACTACCGTGGGCAGGTCAGCCAGTGGGAGCTAGATCAGTACTTGCCACGTTTGTAAGACTGGCGAAGCCCACAGTGCCCAGGGCGCAGTGATTCTGGGTTTAATGGATGCCATGAGTGAAGGTGTGGGTCGAGGTCGCAGCGCCTCGCCTGCCAGTCGCTTGGTTCGCCTTGGTGTGGTCAACGTGGAGCGGGCCGAGCAGATCCTGCACCGACCTGCCGTTGCCCTCGTGCTCGACGATTCAGAGTCTGCGACTGACTTGCTGGCCAGCCTCAGCGGCGTCGCTGATCCCGATCTCGCGCTCGTCATGCTCGAGCGCTTCTTTGAACGCTGTGATGCAAGCGCCAAGACTCTGTTCCGGACTGATGAGGACTTTCGCGGTCGCCTGCTGGATGTGCTTGGGATGTCTGAAGCGCTGGGTGATTTTCTCGTGCGGCATCCCGAGCAGGTTGACGTGCTTGCCGACGGTGAGGCGCTGAGCCGGGCTCCCATGGCTATCGAGGTTCGCGCGCATCTGCTGGCGGCCGTTGGCGCTGAAGTCCACACCGAACTCGCAGTAGCTCGCGATGACTCAACGCGCACCCTTGATGCGCTGCGCATCGCCTATCGACGCGAGCTCCTCGGTATCGCCAGTCGCGACCTCTCGCAATTGGCGCCCATGAAATTGGTGGCGACATGGCTGTCTGATCTGGCCGATGCAGTGCTGGAATCAGCTGTCGCCATTGCGCGTGCGGGCCTGCCTGCGGATGCGGCGGACTGCCGATTCGCCGTCATTGGCATGGGCAAATGTGGCGGCCGTGAACTCAACTATGTGAGTGATGTCGATGTCATCTTCGTTGCAGAGCCCATTGACAGCGACGAGGATTCGGCGCTGCGCTCAGCCACGCTCCTTGCCACCGGAATGATGCGCGCCTGCAATGAGAGCACCAAGGAGGGCCGCATCTGGGAAGTCGATGCCAATCTGCGACCCGAGGGAAGACAAGGCGCCTTGGTGCGCACGATCAACTCGCACCTGGACTACTACAAGCGCTGGGCCAAGACCTGGGAGTTTCAGGCACTTCTGAAGGCCAGGCCTGCGGCGGGCGACCTGGCCTTGGGCGAGAGTTACGTCCAGGCCGTTGCCCCTTTCATCTGGAGTGCCGTTGAACGAGAGGGCTTCGTTGAGGATGCGCAGGCCATGCGTCGCCGAGTGGAGGCGAACATTCCCAGCCGCATTGGTGCACGTGAGCTAAAGCTGGCTCCCGGCGGTCTTCGCGATGTGGAGTTTGCTGTGCAGTTGCTCCAACTCGTGCATGGCAGAAGCGATGTGCTCATTCGCAATCGCACAACCTTGGTCGCGCTCGAAGCGCTCGCAACATGGGGCTACGTCGGTCGCGCCGATGCCTCAACTCTGGGGGAGGCCTACTCATTTCTGCGTGCCCTTGAGCATCGCATTCAGCTCTTCCGATTGCGACGCACGCACACGATGCCAGAGGACGATGTCGAATTGCGGCGACTTGGCCGATCCATGGGCTTCCGCAGCGACCCCGTCACTGAGCTCATCACGGTCTGGAAACGTCATGCCCGCGAAGTGCGCAGGCTGCACGAGAAGTTGTTCTATCGGCCGCTGTTGCAGGCAGTGGCAAGACTCGACGCGGGTTCAGCTCGCCTGACGCCGCAGGCAGCTGAAGAACGGTTGCGCGTGCTTGGCTATCAGGATCCGCCAGGAGCACTGCGACACATTGAGGCACTCACGGTCGGAGTGAGCAGGCGCGCGGCGATCCAACGCACGCTGCTGCCAGTGCTGCTTGGATGGTTTGCAAATGCGCCGGAACCGGACGGCGGATTGCTTGGCTTCCGACGAGTGAGCGAGGCTCTGGGCTCAACGCATTGGTATCTGGGGCTCCTGCGCGATGAATCCGTGGCAGCAGAGCGGATGGCGCAACTGCTGGCCAGTAGTCGCTACGCCACTGAGTTGCTGCTGCGTGCTCCAGACAGCGTGGCCATGCTGGTCGATGATCATGAGCTCCAGCCGCGCTCGCGCGCAAACCTGATCGCCGAAGCGCAGTCGGCTGTCGGTCGATATGAAGATCCGGACAGCGCTGTCTCTGCAGTGCGTGCCTTGCGTCGCCGTGAGCTCTTTCGAATCTCAGCAGCGCAGTTGCTGCACCTCAGTGATGTCGATGCAGTAGAACGGGCACTGACCGACGTCTCGGCGGCGACCCTGGTCGGTGCGCTCAATGTGTCGCTGAATGTGGTTGCGGCTGAATTTCAAGGTCCACTGCCATTTACCTTCGCTGTGATCGCCATGGGTCGATTTGGCGGCCACGAACTGGGCCTTGGCAGCGATGTAGATGTCATGTTCGTCTATGACCCCCATGACGGTGTCGATGGTGAGACTGCTGGCCGTTTGGCCTTCCAGGTCGCCAACGATCTGCGCATGAGGCTGATGGCTCAGAGCAATGATCCCCAGTTGGTGATCGATGCCGATTTGCGCCCAGAGGGTCGTCAGGGTCCCTTGGTTCGGACCTTGGATTCCTACGCGGCCTACTATGCGCGCTGGTCTGCTGGCTGGGAGTCGCAAGCCCTGCTGCGTGCTGAGTTTGTCGCCGGTGATCCCGATCTTGGAGCACGGTTTGAAACGCTGATCGCTCCCCTGAGGTTTCCTCAAGGCGGTTTGGAAATCGAACAGGTACGCGAGATTCGCCGATTGAAGGCGCGGATGGAAGCTGAGCGCCTTCCGCGAGGCGCCGATCCCCATCTTCACACCAAGCTGGGACGCGGTGGACTGAGCGATGTCGAATGGGTTGCCCAGTTGATCCAGTTGCAGCACGCGCATGAGGTTCCCGGGCTTCGCACGACCCGCACTCTTCAGGCGCTGGAAGCAGCCTGCCAAGCCGGACTCATCGCGCGTGCTGATGTCGATGCCTTGCGCACGGCTTGGCAGTTCGCGGCGCGGATTCGCGATGCGGTCATGTTGGTGCGCGCACATGCGTCAGATCTGGTTCCCACGGACATTCGCGAACTTCACGGAATCGCCTATGTACTCGGCTACGCACCCGAGGATGCGGGTCGAGTGTTGGAGGACTATCAGCGCATCACCCGACGCGCGCGCAACGTGATGGAGCGGGTGTTCTACGACTCTGGTGATGCTTGACAAGTGACATCGCAAAATGAATTGGAGTGGACCCAGGGCCCACTCCAATTCATTTCGTTCGCCGTGCGCGGCGCCTGTCTAGATGTCGTAATAGAGGTTGAACTCGTAGGGGTGCGGACGCAGCTGAATGGGCTCGATCTCCTTGGTGCGCTTGTAGTCGATCCAGGTCTCGATCAGGTCGGCAGGGAAGACTCCACCGGCCTGCAAGTACTCATTGTCTGCTTCGAGGGCATTGAGTGCCTCGCCGAGCGAAGCCGGCACCTGCGGGATCGCAGCGTGCTCGTCTGGTGGCAACTCGTAGAGATCCTTGTCGACGGGAGCCAGCGGCTCGATCTTGTTCTTGATGCCGTCGATGCCAGCCATGAGCATGGCTGCAAAGGCCAGGTAGGGATTCGCTGATGGATCAGGCACCCGGAACTCGATGCGCTTGGCCTTAGGCGAGTTTCCCGTCACAGGAATACGGATACATGCCGAGCGGTTGCGCGCGGAGTACACCAAGTTCACTGGTGCCTCGTAGCCCGGCACAAGTCGGTGGTAGCTGTTCACCGTCGGGTTCGTGAACGCCAACAAGGATGGGGCGTGGTGCAGAAGGCCACCGATGTACCAGCGAGCCATGTCCGAAAGGCCGCCGTAGCCGCGCTCGTCATAGAACAGCGGCTCGCCGTCCTTCCACAAAGACTGGTGGCAGTGCATGCCTGAGCCGTTGTCGCCGAAGAGTGGCTTGGGCATGAATGTTGCGCTCTTGCCATGCTCCCAGGCCACGTTCTTGACGATGTACTTGAACAGCATCACCTCATCGGCTGCGTGCTGAAGAGTGTTGAACTTGTAGTTGATCTCGGCTTGTCCTGCAGTGCCGACCTCGTGGTGCGCGCGCTCGACGGTCAAGCCGACCCCGAGCAACTTGGACACCATGTCATCGCGCAGATCCGCGTAGTGATCAACGGGTGGCACTGGGAAGTAGCCACCCTTGTACGGAGTCTTGTAGCCGAGGTTGCCACCTTCTTCTACCCGCCCGGTATTCCACGCCGCTTCAATGGAATCAATGTGGTAGTAGGACTCATGCTGATTGGAGTCGTACCGCACATCATCAAAGACATAGAACTCAGCTTCCGGACCGAAGTACACGGTGTCAGCAATACCGGTTGATGCCAGGTATGCCTCGGCGTTGGCAGCGACGCTGCGGGGATCGCGTCCGTAGGGCTCGTTAGTGAAGGGGTCGCGGATCGAGAAGTTCATGACCAGCGTCTTGGCCTTGCGGAATGGATCGAGGTAGGCAGTTGCCGGATCAGGGATCAGTTTCATGTCTGATTCGTGGATGGCTTGGAAGCCGCGGATTGAGGATCCGTCGAACATGAGCCCGTCTTCGAAGACCGCCTCGTCGAAGGACACCGCTGGCATGTTGAAGTGCTGCATGACGCCAGGCAGATCGATGAAGCGAACATCGATGAACTCGACGCCCTCGGCCTTGACGTACTTCAGTACTTCCTCGGCATTGCTGAACATGACACCTCCTGCACCTGATGGTGCTTATCGTGGCCCAAGGGACTCTCAGTGGGCCAAGCCGCTGGAACGATCTGCACTCTAGTAGTGGTGGCTCAAGCACCCACATGCCGATCGGCATGCGGAGGTGCTTGCCCACTACGGTTTCTTGGTGACCTCGCCTGCCCCTCTCCAGTTGCCCGGCAAGGTGGCCGGACTTGGCCGCCGCCTAGCTGCCATCACCATCGATTGGGTGGCCAGCGTGCTGGTGGCCTCGGTCATCTTCCCTGGCCTTCGCCCGTGGAGTGACAATGCAGCCTTGCCGATCCTCGCGGTCTTCTTCGCCGAGGTCAGCTTGTTCACCTGGTTCTTTGCCAGCAGTTTCGGGCAACGCTTCTTGCGCGTTGAAGTGGTGGATCTGGCTGGCCGGCGACTTTCACTGTGGCGCATCGCCTTGCGCACGCTGCTGATCTGTCTGGTCATCCCCGCGGTGATCTTCGACTCGCAGGGCAGAGGCCTGCACGATCGCGCGGTCGGCAGTGTCGCTCTGCGCTCACGCGCCAGTTGAGCCAGGCGGTCTAGCGGCGTGAGCTACATCCCGCGACGACGACGAACCTGGCGTGCGCTCGTGGGCATCGGGCCCTTGGGCACGGGCAGGCTGCCACCGACTGAACTCACCGCGTCAAGACGGCGACGCATCTCAGTGATCTCGCCTCCTCGCAGGTTGCGCGGGAGTTTGGTGAGAGAGCGTTGAAGCTTGGAAAGCTTGATCTGCCCGTCCTCGTTGCCGATCTGAAGCTCATAGATCGGCACGTCGGGAACCCAACGTGCGGTCTTGCGTCGCTCAGCAGCCAGCATCGGCACAACTCGGCTGCTTGGACCCTCAGAAATCAGAATGACGCCAGGCTTGCCGACAACTCGGCTGATGAGGTCTTGATTCTTGTTCACCGCGACGCCAGGGGTGACCTGCCAGCCACCACGAAGGTTCTGCACGACGGCAGCAGCAGCTCCCGGCTGACCTTCGATGGAGGTGTATGCGGCTGACATCGCACGGCGGCTGAACCAGAACACTGCGGCAGCCGAACCTGCAGGGATGCCGAGCAGGATCGCGGTTGGCCAGTTCAGGAAGTACGCAACGGGCAGGGCGATGACCACAAAACCGGCGATGAAGAATCCGAGGATCTCCAGGGCCAGCAGGCGATGGACCTTCTGTGCCATCGACCAGTTCTGGCCAATGGTGGTAAAGGTCTGGCGAATTCTCTTGAACATGAGGCCCGATCGTATTGGTCGTGGAGTGGGGAATGAATTTAGCGGGCAGCCATTGCCTGCTCGTAGAGGCGTCCCGCGCGGTAGCTGGATCGCACTAGGGGACCACTGAGCACTCCGGCGAATCCGATTGCGGTGGCGGTGGCCTCAAGCCCGACGAATTCCTCAGGACGCACCCAGCGCTCCACTGGGTGGTGGACGCTGGATGGTCGCAAGTACTGGGTGATGGTCACCAGTTCGCAACCCGCTGCGTGCAGGTCGCGCAGAGCCTGCTCGACCTCGGAGATCTCCTCGCCTAGACCCAAGATGAGGTTGCTCTTGGTGACCAGACCTGCTGCTCGAGCTTGCGAAATCACATCCAGGCTGCGGTCGTAATTGAACGCTGGACGGATTGACTTGAAGATCCTTGGAACGGTCTCAAGATTATGGGCGAGCACTTCGGGACGCTCGGCAAATACCTCGGCAAGGAGTGCTGGTTTGCCGGAGAAGTCCGGAATCAGCACTTCAATGCCGGTAGTGGGGTTCAAGGACCGAATCTGTCGAATGGTCTCGGCCCACAGCCAAGCTCCTTCATCGTCCAGATCATCTCGCGTCACGCCAGTGACCGTGGCGTAGCGCAATTGCATCGACTGGACCGACTCGGCCACTCGACGCGGCTCATCGCGATCAAGGGGCAGTGGCTTGCCGGTATGAATCTGGCAGAAATCGCAACGTCGTGTGCACTGCTCGCCGCCGATGAGGAAGGTGGCCTCTCGGTCTTCCCAGCACTCGTAGATATTGGGGCAGCCCGCTTCCTGACAGACGGTGTGCAGGCCTTCGCGCTTCACTAATTCACGTATCTGCGTGTACTCCGGACCTGTGCGAAGTTTGGTGCGGATCCAACTGGGCTTGCGCTCAATAGGCGTCTCGGCGTTTCGCGCTTCAATCCGCAGGAGTTTGCGGCCCTCGTTTGAGGTACCGACAAACACTGGATCGGCGGTCATGCGGAGTACCCCGGAAGCATCATGTGTGCGCGCGCTTCGACCAAGGGGACGAGCTCTTCAACAGTGACGTTGCGACCAAGTTCGTGGCTGAGTGAAGTGACCTCTGCGTCGCTGATGCCGCACGGCACGATTCGATTGAAGGCATCGAGGTCGCAATCGCAGTTCAGAGCAAAGCCATGCATGGTGACGCCTTCTGCCACTCTGATGCCGATGGCAGCAACCTTGCGATCTGGGCCGCCTTGCGGGGGAGTGATCCACACCCCGCTTCGGCCCTTCACCTGCTGTGCATCCAGGCTGAACTCGCGGCAGACGTCAGCGAGCATTCGCTCTATGCGACGCACGTGAGCAATGACATCGACCGGGCTGCCAAGACGAATGATGGGGTAGCCGACGAGTTGCCCAGGACCATGCCAGGTGATCTTGCCTCCGCGGTCGACATCGACGACTGGAGTTGAGTCAACTGGGCGTTCGAAGTCTTCGGTACGGCGACCCGCGGTGTAGACCGATTGGTGTTCGAGCAGCAGCAGGGTGTCTGGAGATTCGCCGCTGACGACCTGTGCATGAATCGTGCGCTGGAGGTCCCAGGTGGCGGAGTATTCAACGGCAGCGGAGCCGAATCCAACATGCGTGACCTGCAATTGCGTCGCGGTCTGCACAGTGGTCATCGTAAGTCCAGCAGTTCAAGGGCTCGATGTGCGGCCCGACGCCCGCTGACCAGGGCTCCCTGAATCGAACCAGTTTCACGGTGATCTCCGGCGAGCAGCAAGGATCCGTGCTCGATTGGCTTGCGCACCATGAACGGAGGTTCCATTGCTGGCAGGGCATAGGGAATCGAGTAGCGCTCCACCAATTGCCAGCCTGAAGTCGGCGCCGCATACAACTTGGACAGGTGTATCCGCACGGACTGTTCAGCGTCCTGACTTGTGTCCAGCCCAAGGCAGGACGAGGAGACCAGAACGCGCTGCTGCGAGGCGTAGGACGGGGCTGCGTGGCTGACGACCACGGTGTTGATCACTGCGCCGCTGCGTTGGCTGTCGACGAGCAGTAGTGATTGGCCGTTGGTGAGTTGCTCTGCGGGCGCATCGGCGAGGTGGTACCAAGTCGTCACCGCGCGGCCAGTTGGGAGACGAAGTCCGGGCGCGAGCTTTTCGGCGGCAGGTGCCTGTGTTGCCATAATCACCAGTTTGGCTCGCACGCTTCCATTGTCAGCGGTGTTGACCGACTTGTTGTTGATCTTCACCACAGCAGAGTTGAGCTGCACAGTGCCGGGAGGCAGCGCTGCATGGATCTGCTCGGGTATTGCCTGCATGCCCTTGGCTGGCAGCGACGGTCGACCGTTCGCAAAGGAGCGCAGAACCAGGTCCATGAATCTGCGCGAAGTCACAAGGTCGGGCTCAAGAAACACGCCCGCGAGAAATGGAGCCAGGATTTGATCGATGAGAGTTTCGCCTATCCCGGCTTGCACGAGCGCGTCCCGAGCAGTGATGTCTGCCTCTTCTTGCAGCAGCCCAGGTGACTGGCGAGCAAGATGCAAGAGGTAGCGAGCAAGACGCATCTTGGCCACCGGCGAGCCAGAACCCGGACCAAGGCCACGCAGTCCCCAGGTCAAGTGCTTGCGTGGATCACCCAGACGCATCAGGCGGCCGTTGCCGAGGCGGATACCAAGGCCTGGCGCCAGTGGGCGAAGCGCGAGAGCTGGGTGATCAAGAATTCGGGCGGCTTCGGGATAGGCCGGATTATAGACCTGAAAACCCCAATCCAGTTGCAGTCCGTCGACGTAATCAGTGCGAACTCGACCGCCAACCTGGTCACTTGCTTCAAGCACGGCGACTTCGATTCCAGCAAGACTCAGTTCACGCGCTGCGGCCAGACCCGCGAGTCCGGCTCCAACGATGATGACGTCAACGCTCAAGGGCTGCGCCACGCAGTGCTGATCGCGGATTCAATCGTGGTGTCGGCCCAGGCGAACTGGGCGGCTTGAAGTACAGCGGGAGTGACCCTGATGCTGCCCAGCACCTCACTTGAGAATTCACCCAGCACGATCTTCAGGGCGGCAGCGGGGACAGGCAGAAGTGTGGGACGGCCCATGACACGTCCCATGGCAGAGGTGACCTCGCTGTTGGTCACAGCACTTGGCCCGGTCAGATTCACCGGACCTGAGATTGCTGAGTTGGTCATGCAGTAGAGCAGTGCCGAGATTTCATCTCGCAGTGAGATCCACGACCAGTACTGATTGCCCGGGCCCAACTTTCCGCCGACCCCGAGGCGAAAGAGCGGGAACATGCGAGCCCAAGCGCCGCCGTCGCGGGCAACCACGAGTCCGGTGCGCGCGTGCACGACACGAATGCCTGCCTCACTTGCGGTCGCAGTTGCTGCCTCCCAGGCCTGCACCACCTCAGCGAGAAATCCTTGGCCGGCAGGAGCCTGCTCGTCGACAATCTGGTCACCTGTGTCGCCGTACCAGCCGATCGCGGACCCTGAGACCAGAACTGCGGGCGGTGAGGCCAGTGCAGCAAGGGCCCGAGCGATGGTCTGGGTCCCCAGGACCCGACTGTTGAGAATCTCAGCCTTGTAGGCATCAGTCCACCGATGATCGCCGACGCCGGCTCCAGCGAGATGGAATACCGCTTCAGTGCCTTCAAGTGCTGCAAGATCAACAGTGCCAGCCACGGGATCCCAAGAGATCTCGTCAGCCGAAGCTGCGCTGCGGCGGACCAAGCGGCTGACCGTATGGCCATCCAGGCGCAGTTGAGCAACAAGTGCAGTACCGATGAGCCCTGTTGAGCCTGTGACCGCGACCCTCATCGCGTCAGAGTCCGAGTTCAGCCTCAAACGAGGCTTCTTCCAGACGGGCCTTCACTGCCACGAGGAATCGAGCGGCGTCAGCTCCATCGACCAGTCGATGGTCGTAGGACAAAGACAGATACATCATCGAGCGGATCGCAATGACTTCCTGCCCAGTGGTGTCGGGCACAACGACCGGGCGCTTGATGATCGCTCCGGTGCCCAAGATGGCAACCTGCGGCTGATTGATGATCGGGGTGTCGAACAAGGCCCCGCGACTGCCGGTATTGGTGATCGTGAACGTGCCACCGCTGAGCTCGTCGGGTGCAACCTTGCTCTGGCGGGTGCGATCGGCAAGGTCGGCAATGCTGCGCGAAAGCCCGGCGATGTTGAGGTCCCCGGCATTGCGGATAACCGGGACGAGCAGGCCGCGATCAGTGTCAACGGCAATGCCGAGGTTCTCTGAATCGTGGTAGGTGATCGTGCCCTCATTCATGTCGATGGAGGCATTGACCATCGGGAACTGCTTGAGAGCCTCAACAGACGCCTTGGCGATGAACGGCAGGTAGGTGAGTTTGACGCCTTCGCGGCCTTCGAACTCGTCCTTGATGCGGCCACGCAGCTTTGCGATGGCCGTGACATCAACTTCCAGGACTGTGGTGAGTTGAGCGGAAACTTGCAATGACTCCACCATGCGCTCGGCGATGACGCGGCGCAGGCGAGAGATCTTCACGGTCTGTCCACGCAATGGCGATGGGCTTGCAGCTGAGGTGGAACTAGCTACAGCCACCGGGGCTGCAGCAGCCGCAGTCGTGGCGCGAGCTTGCTTGGTTTCGGCTGCTGCAAGCACATCCTGCTTACGGATGCGCCCGCCAATACCTGTTCCGACAACTGCGGAAAGATCGACGCCATTTTGCGTTGCAAGTCGGCGCACCAATGGGGTCACGTACGACTCACTATCGGAAACTGCGGCGGCTGGAACTGCGGCGGGAGCCGGCACTGGCGCTGCCACAGGAGCAGCGGGGACAACTGGCGGGGCTGCAGGTGGTGCAGGTGGTGCGGCCACAACTGGGGCTGCAGTGATCACGGGGGCAGTAGGAGCAGGTGCGGCAGGAGCGGGTGCAACTGCTGGCGCGGGAACAGCGCCGGCAGCGCCGATCTGGCCAAGCACAGCGCCCACATCGGCCGTGGCGTCTTCGAGAACCAGGATGGCGACCAGGACGCCAGCGGCTGGCGACGGCAGTTCGGTGTCCACCTTGTCGGTCGAGATCTCCACGAGGGGCTCGTCAGCGGCGACTGTGTCGCCGACCTGCTTCAGCCAACGGGTGACGGTTCCTTCGGTGACACTCTCGCCAAGCAGGGGGAGCAGTACGTCAACAATGGCCCCGCCTGCAGCTGGCGCTGGCGGCGCGGCGGCGGCAGGCGCCACCGGCGCCGGTGCGGCGACAACTGGCTCAACGGGTGCGGGTGTGGGCTCGGACGCAGCGAGAGGGGCCGCTGCTACTGGAGCAGGGGCGCTAGCGCCGGCTTCGTCGGCTGCTCCGATGACACCAAGCTCGGCACCAACCAGCACGGTCTCGTCCTCGGCGGCGCTGATCGCCAGCAGCACGCCAGAGGCGGGTGCCGGAATCTCGGTATCGACCTTGTCCGTGGAGATCTCGAGCAGGGGCTCGTCAGCAGTGATGGTGTCACCGACCTGCTTCAACCATCGAGTGACGGTTCCTTCGGTGACGCTCTCTCCGAGCTGTGGCATCGTGACTGAGACCGACATGTGAACTCGACTCCCCTTCGAAGATCCGGATCGCGGATCTGGTTGTGTGTCAGGCGTGTGCGTGGAGCGGTTTTCCAGCCAGCGCAAGGTGTGCCTCGCCCATAGCCTCGTTCTGCGTGGGGTGCGCGTGAATCAGCACAGCAACATCTTCTGGATGCGCTTCCCAGTTCACGATCAACTGTGCTTCACCGATCTGCTCTCCCATGCGCGAGCCGACCATGTGAATACCCACGACAGGACCTTCTTTGACCTGTACCAACTTGATGAACCCGGCAGTGCCAAGGATCTGGCTCTTGCCATTGCCGCCGAGGTTGTATTCGTAGGTCGCGATGTTGTCGCCGTGCTCTGCACGTGCTTGGGCCTCAGTCATGCCGACGCTGGCCACTTCGGGCTCGCAGTAGGTGACCTTGGGGATGTTGACGTCAGCGATCACCATCGGATGCAGTCCCGCGATTTCCTCGGCAACGAAGATGCCGTGCTGGAAACCGCGGTGAGCAAGTTGCAGACCAGGTGTGATGTCGCCAACGGCGAACACTCCAGGCAGATTGGTATGCAGGCGCTCATCGACCAGGACCCAACCGCGCTCCATAGCCACGCCCTGCTCCTCAAAGCCCATACCCGAGGCGTTTGGCCCCCGACCCACGGCGACCAGCAACAGGTCAGCGTCGAAGGTCTTGCCATCTTCAAGAGCCACGTGCACGCCTGAATCGTCTTGGGTTGCTGAGGCGAAGCGCACGCCCAAGGAGAAATTGATACCGCGCTTGCGGAAGGCCCGCTCGAGTTGCTTGGACACTGCTTCGTCTTCATTGGGGACCAGGTGAGGCAGGCCTTCAATGATGGTCACTTCAGCACCGAAGGACTTCCAGACACTTGCGAACTCCACGCCAATGACACCGCCGCCGAGCACGATGACGCGCTCAGGGATGTAGTCCAAAGCGAGCGCTTGGTCTGAAGTCAGGATTCGGCCACCGATGTCCAGACCAGGAAGGGAACGGGCATAGGAGCCAGTGGCAAGAATGAGGTGTTCGCCGGTGTACTGCTGTCCATTGACCTCAACAGTCTTGGGACCCACGAGGCGGCCGGTGCCTTCGACGAAGGTGACATTGCGGCTCTTCACAAGGCCCTGCAGGCCCTTGTACAGACGCGCAACGACGCCGTCGCGATAGTCATTGACCTTCTTCATGTCGATGCCATGAAGGGTTGCGTTGACGCCGAACTGCTCGCTCTCGCGTGCTGAATCAGCGACCTCCGCCGCATGCAGCAGTGCCTTGGTTGGGATGCAACCCCGATGCAAACAGGTGCCGCCGAGCTTGTCCTGATCTATCAGGATGACGCTCTTGCCCAGTTCGGATGCACGAAGGGCCGCGGCATAGCCACCACTGCCTCCACCGAGGATGACCAGGTCAGCGTCTGCCACCAAAACTCCCGCCAGCGAACTTTGAGCCGAGCGTGTGCCCGGCCGATGTCTTCTACTGCCTATCCTGCCGCAAGCGTCTTGGCCACCTGAACGAAGGTGCGCACCGTAGAGCCCGTGCCGCCCTTGGGCGTGTAGCCATAGGGGCCCTTGTCGTTGAATGAGGGCCCGGCGATGTCGATATGCACCCAGAGCTGCTCGGCTGGGATGAATTCCTTGAGGAAGATGCCAGCTGAGAGCATGCCTCCGAGCCGGTCGCCGATATTGGCAATATCGGCTGTGGGGGAGTCGATTGAGGCGCGCAGGTACTCCGGCAAGGGCATCGGCCAGGCAGCTTCGCCTGCTTCGCCGGCCGCGGTGCACACCAAGGTCCGCGAGTCATCGTCATTGGCCATCACTCCTGCCGTGCGAGATCCCAGTGCAATGCGCTGGGCGCCGGTCAAGGTGGCGACGTCGATGATGAGATCCGGCTTTTCCAGCACGGCCATGCCCAGCGCATCAGCCAGCACCAGTCGACCCTCAGCGTCGGTGTTCAGTACTTCTACTGTCGTGCCATCGAACATGGTGATCACATCGCCAGGACGCTGCGCATTGCCACCGGGCATGTTCTCAGCAGTTGGCACCCAGCCGGTGACATTGATAATGATCCCGAGCTTGGCGATGGCCTGCATTGCGCCAATAACGGCGGCCGCCCCGCCCATGTCGCCTTTCATCTCATCCATGCCCGCCGCCGGCTTGATGGAGATGCCGCCGGTGTCGAAGGTGATGCCCTTGCCAACGATGGCCAAGCTGGCCTTGGCCCCGGCAGGGGCGTACACCATCTTCACCAGACGGGGTGGATTCACTGAACCCTGGCCGACGGCCAAAATACCGCCGCAACCATCGCGCTTGAGCGCCTTCTCGTCCCAGATGGTGACCTTGACTGGTAGGCCGGCAACTGCGTTCTTCGCTGCAGCCGCCAAGTCAACGGGTGTCAGCGCATTGGGGGGAGTGTTGACCAGATCACGGCTCAAGTTGACCGAGGTGGCAAGAACAGCGGCATCGGCGAGCGCTGCTCTACCCTCGCTGATCGCTTCCTTTGGGACCAGCAGGACGATGTTCGATGCTGAGGTTCTTGGCTTGGCCTTGCCCTTGAAGTCGGTGAAGGAGTAACTGCCCAGTTGCGCGGCCAGCGCAGTTGCCAGCACATGTTCCGCGTCGGGCGAAGCAACGATGGCGATCTTCTTGCTGCCTGAAAGTGACCGCACTGCGGCACCGACTGCAGTGCGCAGGGTTTCCAGATCGCCGGTCTTGGCAAAGTCGCCCAGCCCAAGCACCGCGATCTTCTTCGCCGCAAATCCAGATGGCGCTGGGAGAACGGTCAGTTCTCCCGATTTGCTTGAGGCGCCGACAGCATTCGCGGATTCCATGATGCGATTGGCTTGAGCAGCGGTCAAGCCGTGAGCTGCCAGCGCGATCGCCTTGCCTTTGGCGGGCACAATCGCAATGACCAGGGCATCGCAGGCAGTTGAACTCGGGGCGGTGGCGGCAAGAGTCAAAGTCATGACGGAACCCTAGCCCGATCACGCGATGTCAAGCAGTGCGTTCTGAAGTTCGCCGAACAGGTACCTTCGTGCCGTGAACTCAGGATTGCGCGAGACTCCGCTCCATAGTCGACACCTGCAGTTGGGCGCCAAGACCGCCGACTTCGGCGGCTGGGATATGCCTATCGAATACGCCGGAGTGCTGGTTGAGCATGATGCTGTGCGCTCAGCAGTCGGCATCTTCGATGTGTCGCACATGGGCAAAGTCCGCATCCATGGCGAAGGCGCATTGGCCTTTCTCAATTCAATTCTGACCAATGACTTGGATCGCATCGGCGATGGCAGCGCCCAGTACACGATGCTGTGCAATGAATATGGCGGCGTGGTCGATGACCTCATCGTGTATCGCTGGGCAGATAACGAGATCTTCATGGTTCCCAATGCGTCCAATGCGAGTGTGATCGTCCAATTGCTAGTGGAGAGCGCACCAGCAGGCGTCACGATTGAGAATCATCACGACACTCACGGCATCATCGCCGTTCAAGGCCCCAACAGCCGCGCGCTGATTGAAGCGATCGGGCTGCCGGCTGAGTTGGACTACATGGCAATGATCAATGCGAGCCATCGCGGTGAACCGGTCATCGTCTGCCGCAGTGGATACACCGGTGAACTCGGATTTGAGCTTGTCGTGCCCAACATCATTCTGGGATCGGTTTGGGATGTGCTGCTTGAACGGGGGCAGGCGCTCGGCGCGGTTCCTGCCGGCCTAGGTGCGCGCGATACCTTGCGTTTGGAGATGGGCTATCCACTGCACGGACAGGACATCGCCCAGGACATCTCGCCAGTTGAAGCAGGTCTCGCGTGGGCAGTGGGCTGGGACAAGCCCGAGTTCGCCGGCCGCGATGCGCTCGTCAAACAACGAGCAGAAGGGCCCCGCCGCAAATTGCGTGGGCTGAAGTCAGTCGAACGGGGAATCCCGCGCGCTCATATGCACGTGCACGGGCTGGCCGATGTTGAACTGACCGCACCGGTGATCGGTGACATCACCAGCGGAACCTATTCGCCGAGTTTGAAATGTGGCATTGCGCTGGCGCTGCTTGATGCCGATGTCGAGCCTGGGTACGACGTGCTGGTCAATGTGCGTGGAAAGCCGATTCGATTCCACGTCACCAAGCCTCCGTTTGTTGAGCCGTCAACGCGATAGATGAGGCCAGTTCTAGAAACTCGAGTACTGCAGCAGTAGCGCCAAAGTGATCAGTGCCGTGCTCGTTGCGCACTCGATGACTGCACCAAGGACATCACCCGTGACTCCGCCAAGTCGTCTCTTGGTGATCATGAGCACGAGTTGGCCTGCGAGCAGTGCAAGCAGAGTTGCCAATACTCCAGCTGCTCCGAGCAGTACGTATCCGCCAATAGCTATCACGACTGCCCAAAGGATGGGCACAGCCAGCGGAACGCTGCCAGCGACGCTGGCCCCAAGGCCATCAGCTCGTGCCGCCGGCCATAGCTGAGTGCACGCCCACGTCAGCGCGATGCGCCCAAGCACCGCCGCGAGCACCAGGGCCGGTAGGCCATCACCCGCATAGAGGCACGCCGCCAGTGCGAAGGTCTGCAGCAGCAGATTCAGCACCAGGGCGATGACGCCGAATGGTCCGATGTCGGACTTGCGCGCGATCTCAAGAGCCTGCTGTGCTGGCTTGGCACTGCCGAGCGCATCGGCAGTGTCGGCAAGCCCGTCGAGGTGCAGCGCCCGCGTTGCGAAGGCGAGCAGCGCGATCGAAATGGCGGCAAGAACAAGTGTGGTGAATTGCCGCGCCTCGATGAGCAAGGGCAGTCCGCAGACAAGTGCCAGTGCTGCGCCAATCAGGGGCGCAAGGCTCATCGCCCAGGTTGTGGTGCTGCGTGTCAGGGTCCTTGGTGCAGGCACGGGCAGTCGAGTCAGCGTGCCGATGGCCAATCGAAGCGCGTCAGGCATCCTGCTCGCTGACCCCGGCCTCATCGAAGGTCGCCATCTCGGCAAGCAAGCAAATCGCGGCTTGCACGACTGGCAAGGCCAGCAAAGCGCCGGTGCCTTCACCGAGACGCAATGCGTAGTCGATCACCGGTTCAAGGCCCAGATGATCCAGGGCTGCGGTATGCGCTGGCTCAGAGGAGCGATGTCCGGCTAACCACCAGTGTTTTGCTCGAAAGTCGATTCGATCAGCGACGAGCGCGCATGCACCCGAGATCGTGCCGTCAAGGATGACGGGGGTTTTGCGAATCGCCGCCTGCACGAGGAATCCTGTCATCGCCGCGAAATCGGCCCCGCCCACTGCGGCCAGCAGTGCAATGGGATTGCCGAGCTCCGGTCGACCGCGATGCATGGCATCCCGCACGGCCGCGCACTTGCGCATCCAGGTCTGATCGTCAATGCCAGTGCCCACGCCCGTGACTTTGGAGGCATCGAGATTGGCCAACAGGCCAGTCAGAGTGGACGCGGGAGTGGTGTTGCCGATTCCCATGTCACCAGGGATCAGCAGGTCTGCGCCGCTGTCAATTTCCTCATCAGCAATACGTCGACCCAGATCGAAGGCAGCCTGTGCCTCGACGAGAGTGAGCGCATCCTCACGATCGATGGATCCGCTACTGCGACGGATGCGATTGCTGGCGACCTCAGGCGCGATCGCCTCGAGATAGCCAGGCTCGGCATCGACGCTCACGTCAACAACGCGGACGCGGGCATCTGCCTGGCGAGCCAGGACGTTGACTGCTGCGCCGCCCGCGACGAAGTTGCGCACCATCTGAGCAGTTACTTCTGAGGGATATGCCGAAGTGCGCGCGGTGGTGGCGATTCCGTGATCACCGGCGAAGATCACGACGGTGGCCTGCTGGAATCTGCTCGGCGGGCACTTCCCCTGCACGGCACTGGCCCACCCGCTCAGCTCTTCCAATCGTCCAAGGGCTCCAGCTGGCTTGGTGAGTCGAAGTTGGCGAGCCATCGCTGCCGTGCGCATCTGCTCATCGGGCAAGGAGACTCCAGGCAAATCATTCATGACTGTCCTTTGTCAGCAGTGAGGCAATGGATGCAAGTGGCAGCGATCTTCCGGCGACCAGGAACTGCACCTGCGAGCTCACCTCAGCAAGCTTGGCATTGGTGATGCCCATGAGGTCGCGAAACAAGCGTCCGGCGTACGTCGGCGGCACCACTCCCTGCCCGACTTCGTTGCTGACGATGATCAAATCGTGAGCGCAGTTGCGCACGGCCTCGACCAACTCCTCGATGGTGTCGTGCACTCCAGCCAGCAATTGCTGATTGTCCGCCGGATCACTGTCCCAAGCACCTGCGGCATCGAGTACGTGGGTGAGCCACAGGCTGATGCAGTCGATGAGCAAGGTTCCGTGATCGTGCGCTCGGATAGCACCTGTGACGTCAGCGGATTCCACGGTCTTCCACGAGGCTGGACGTCGAGCTTGATGGGCAGCCACGCGTTCCGCCCATTCAGCGTCCTCGGGTCGGCTGCCGCCTGTTGCGAGGTAGGTAACCGCATCCCGCGTCATTGCAAGCGACTCTGCAAATGTTGATTTGCCTGAGCGTGCACCGCCGATGACGAGTATGCAGTTCCGGTTGACTCGCCGAGTGTTGATGATCGATCCGTCGTCGACTGCTCGCGCGCCAAAGGCGGCGAGTTCTTGCGTGAGTTCAGCAAGGGGTGGGTTGTGATGACTCAGGTGGAAGGCGATGACATCTGTGTTGTCGGTAATGGCGCCGGCTGTGCGTAGATCATCAAGGGTGCGCGGAAGTGTCGACAGATCAAGGTGTCCGGTGCCATGGGTGCTGTGTCGACCAAAGGTTTCCTCTATGAGCACGAGATTGAAATCACGGTCACGGACAGCCGCTACCGTGCGCTGGCTCAACGGTCCTGTGTCGGTGGCATAGAGCAGTCGGTCGCCATCTGCGGCCGTGAGGTCATACAGCACGGCTTCGTCGGCGAACACATCTCCGCTGCCATGACCATGCGATGCAGCGAGCACGCGCACAATGACTGTGCCGCTGGCGGTTCGAGCGGTGAACTCGTCGTCTGCTTCCACTACATGGAAGACAACGGGAGCCTGCGGATCCATCCAGTGCTCGAAACGCGAGATGGCATGTGGCGGCCCGTAGATATGCAGAGTCTTCAGATCCTTGATCCAGGAACGCCACAACAGGAACTCTGGCGCCAGATGATCGGGATGGCCATGGGTGAAAAGAATGTGGTGGACCTTGTTGAGGGACAGTCCCAAGCGGCTGGCGGAATTGGCCAAGGTGGGACCCCAGTCGATCAGAAGTTCATCATCAATGAGTGCGCAGCTCGCAGCACGCGCCTTGCCTGTGGCGCGCTGACTCGCGCATGAATCGCAATCGCAGAATGGATTCGGCCACCCGTCAGCTGATCCGGTGCCGAGCAGTTGCACTCTCACGTGGATGCCGTTTCGAATGTCGGCACTGCGCCGAAGTTCGCCCTGCGCGCCGCTCGTCGAAGAGCCGTCAAGATCGTGGTGCCGGCCAGCATGATGAGGACAACGGTGAGAACTGCGCGCGGAATGTCATAGCCAAGGCTGGTGACGATGGTGAAGTGGATCCAGGCTGCCAGGTTCTGACTCAACGGCGCACCTGCCTCAAATGCGATAGCGGCCGGCAAACCGGCTGTGAACGGCCAGAACCACAGGTTGAGCAACAGCCCGTAGGCGAATGACGCGACAGCTCCATAGCCCGCCAGCATCACCAGCTCCCTCTTGCCGCTGGCGCGCGGCAGCAGTCCGGCGCCCAGGCCGACCCAGGCGGCTGCAAGCATCTGGAACGGCAGCCACGGGCCGACTCCGCCAGTCATCAAGGCCGATGCAAACAATGAGACGGCGCCCAGACTGAAACCAAATCCTGGGCCCAAGGCCCGACCGCCCAAGACGAGGATGACCCAGATCGGCTCCAAGCCCGCAGTACCACCTCCAAGGGGGCGCATGGCCGCCACCACCGCCGCGAGGACTCCGAGCAATGCCACGGCCTTGGCATCCATTCCGCCATCGGTGAACTGTGCGAGTACGACTGCCAGCAGCAATGGGACGACGAGCGCGAATAGCCAAGGCGCGTCATTAGCGTGCGCCACAGCCTGTGAATCCTGAGCCGCGAAGAGCGGCCAGGTGAAGGCGATGATGCCGACCATCGAGGTGGCAAGGATTGCCAGCAGCGATCGTTTGCCGATGCGTACTGCCGGTGTCATCCGACCGCTCCACCGCTGATGGGTGCGTGGGTGCGCAGGATCAACGGGCCAATAGTCGCGACGACGTCAGAGACAGTGAGCCACGGGTGCGGTGCGAGAACCTTGGCTACTTGTGGCGCAAACATGGGCGATGACACAACAACGTCCGATGTCGTGCCATCGGCAACGATCTCGCCATCGGCGATGACCACCACGCGAGTAGCGACTTCGGCAGCCAGCTCAACATCGTGAGTGGCGAGCATGATCGCGTGGCCGGCACCGGCCAGATCGCGAAGGACGGTGGCCAGCCGGATCTTGGTTGGGTAGTCCAGTCCGCGTGTTGGCTCATCGAGCAGCAAGAGGGGCGGACGTGCGGCAAGCACCACGGCAAGAGCCAACAGCAGTCGTTGACCTTCAGACAGATCACGCGGATGCGTGCTGTCAAGAATCTCGGGAGCAAGTAGCGCGAGCAATGCTCGTGCTGTGCCCGGGTCAACTTGTGCGTCGCGATCTGCCGCCTTGCATTCATCGGCAACGGTGGTGGCTTCAAGCAGATCACCGGGAACCTGGGGCACGAGCCCGACGGATTTCAGCAGTTCAGATCCCTTGAGCGTGCTGGCGTTCTTGCCGTTGGTGGTGATGCTTCCAGAAGTGCCTGTGCGCAGTCCGACCATGGCATTGAGCAATGTCGACTTGCCGGCACCATTTCTGCCCATCAATGCAACGACCTCGCCACGGTGTACGGAGAGCGAAAGATTGCGAAGAGCTGTATGGCTGCCGTAGCGAACGGTGAGGTCCTTGGCCTCAACGAGCGTGTCATCGACGTTGTGGCTCGCAACGGCTCTCAGCGGCGGGACCTGACCAACGAGCAGCGCTCGCAGTGGACCAGCAGCTCGACGTGCATCGCGCACCGACAGCGGAAGAGGCATCCAGCCGGCGATCCTGCCAAGTTCGACTACTGGCGGGGCGATAGGTGCCTCCCGCATGACCTCCTGTGGTGTCCCGATCACTATCGCCTGAGCATCGCCTGGCACAACGATGATGCGATCGGCGTATTGCACAACTCGCTCGAGTCGGTGCTCGGCCATCACCACGGTCATGCCCAGGTCATGCACAAGTCTCTGGAGTGCCGCGAGAATCTCTTCCGCCGCTCCAGGATCAAGTGCTGAAGTGGGTTCATCGAGCACCAGCACCTTGGGGTGGGCTGCAAGCACTGCGCCGATGGCCACCCGTTGTTGCTGTCCGGCGGACAAGGTGAGCAATGGTCGATTGCGCAGTTCTGCAAGTCCAAGCAGGTCAAGGGTTTCTTCAACGCGACGTCTCATGATGTCTGCGCGCAGCCCAAGGCATTCCATACCGAAGGCAAGTTCCTCCTCGACGGTGTCAGCCACGAAACCACTGGCGGGATCCTGAGGCACCACCCCCACGAGGTCGGCGAGTTCACGAGGTGGGTGCGTGCTGGTGCTTCGTCCGTCGATGCGCACCTCGCCCGTCAATGTGCCACCTGTGAAGTGGGGGACGAGGCCATTGATGGCTTGCAGCAAAGTGCTCTTGCCACTGCCGGTTCGACCCACTACCAGCACGAGCTCACCTTCAAGCAGTTCCAGGTTGACGTCTTCCAACACCGGTCGGGATGCTCCGGGGTAGGTGATGGTGACGTGATCGAAATGGATCATGCGGCGGCCTCGACAAGCTCCTGGTGATGCGCGCGGCCGGCATAAAGCTGCGGAATTTCTGGTGCGGTGATCGCGGGAGTGAGGGCGATCAGCAATCCGACGATCGCTGCTAGTGGCAGCGCAGGCCAGCTGGGTGGATCGACTTCGGTGACGAAGCCGGCCGGGAACCACCACGCGGAACTGATGAAGCAGGCGGCAACTGCGATTCCTGCGCCCGCCACAGCCCATTCGGGGGCCCACCAAGGATCGGGTCGATAGCGCGAACGCACGGCATTGCGCGCTGACCAGCTGATCGCCAACAGGCTGGATCCAAGCCCTGCAAGGAGCATCGGCGCGCTGAGGAACCACGGCGTGCCGGCCGAGACCAGACCGTAGGTGCCGATGCAGGCTGCGACGAGCCCGAAGGTCAGCAGACTCGCGTTCACTCGCCTCTGATGCGGGCTCATGTCGCTACGGCGCCCATAGCCGCGCGAATCCATTGCGGCGGCGAGGGTGACTGATCGTTCGAGCGCACCTTCAAGCACTGGCATTGCGGCGCCGGCAATGGCCTTGGGTCCGCGCGTTGCGCGACCGCGAAGATGCCGAGCAGATTGCACGCGTGTGACATCGGCAATCAGTTGCGGAGTGAATGTCAGCGCAACAACCACGCTCACGCCGACTTCGTACAGGGCTGACGGGACTGACTTCAGCAGACGACTTGGAGAAGCCAGAGAGTTTGCTGCACCGACACACATGATGATCGTGGCCAGTCGCAAGCCGTCGTAGAACGCCAGCAACATGCTTTCCAAAGTGACCGGGCCGCCGAGCCGTACCCCGGCCATCCAATCGGGCAGATCAATGCCAGGGAGCTCGAACAGCGTGGTCGTGCCAATGGCAGCTCCGAAGACCAGTTGCACGATCAGCCGCACGACGATGATGGCAATGCCGAGTTTTGCGAAGAACATGAAGGACCGCGCCCACGGCGCGTCCGGCTTTCGAGCGCTGACGACAGTTCCTGCGACAGCGATGATCAGCACGAGAAGCAGTGGGTTGAGTGTTCGGCTGGCAGCAGTGGCGAGCCCCAGCGCCCAGACCCACCAGGCGCCCGGATGCAACCAGCGTGCTGATCCGCGCGCGCCAAGTTGCAGGGCTGCCTTCATCTACGTCTCCTCAGCCGCCAGGCCAGGGCTCCCAAGAATGCGAGTGCACCTATGCCAATGATGACGGGCAAGGCATTTGATTGCTCAGGAGAGTCCGCTGGAGCCGCAGGACCGGGGCTCATCGCATCGGCGCTCGGCGCTGCCGTGACGCGAGTCTCGTCCACCACATCTGCGCAGCCAGTGGTCGGATATCTGTCGATTGCGCAGATCAATCCGCCTTCAACGCGAACCAGACCCACGCTGCGCAGGACGTCGTAGCCATTGGCCTCTGGTGGCATGACCGTGCAGTAGGTCCGCAGCGGTCCAGGGGAGTTTCCCGAGGGTGCATGTTGGGCAAGCCCGGCATCAATGACCAGCGCCACGCGCTTCTTGTCATCACGTGGAGCAGTGGTGGCGCAGATCTCTTCAAAAGCGCCTGCGGAATCAATGTTGGGGGCGTTGGTCTGGTCACCACTGGTGGTCGACACCGCGAAGCGCCAACCCTCCACCGAGCCGTCGGCAGGTGCAGTGCCGGCTGGACCTGCCTGAGCAAACTGCCAGACGCCGTCGGTGACATGCCAGTAGGTCCAGTACCGATAGGCCGCGGCCTGGGCACTGCTTGCCAACGCGGTCGAAAGCAACACGCCGACGAGCACAGAGGCCAGTGCCGCTCCGGCTCGTAGGCGGGTGTGCGTCATATGGATCGGGATTACTTGGTGATGGAGTTCAGAAGGTTGGCGACCAGATTGGTCTTCTCACTTCCGAAGGATCGTGGGTTGGTGCCGGTGGCTTCAGCAACCTGAATCAAAGCGGCCGCTGCAGCTACCTTGAACTTCGGCCCGAACAAAGTGAATGCCGTGACGTGCTGCTGCAGTTCGGCAAGGCCGGCAAGAACACCGGCCTGGCCCTTGGCCGATGAGGCAAGAGCAACAACTGCAGTGGCACTTGTGTTGTAGTCAGGCTGAGTCGGATCCATGGTTGAAGGCAAGGCGCCCTTGGTGCTGACCAAGGAGTTCGCCAGGAATGCAGAGACTCGAGCGGCTGAATCCGAGTTGCAGTTGGTGCCCTTGACTGGCGCGTACTTGGCAGGCTTGGCCACTGGCAAACTGCCGACGATGCCGATCAGGCCTTGAGCAGAGGCGAGGTAATCGGCCTTGCCGCCAGGCTGGTACGGCAATCCGAAGGTTCCCGTCCCGGTGCATGGCACCTGAGCCTTCTTCAGATAGGCCTGAGCCTTGTTCATCGACGCAGCATTCACTGGAAGTGTTGCTGCGCCGTGCAGAGCGGTGAGAACCAGGCCAGTGGAGTTCACATCTGACGTTCCACCCAGGGTGTAGCCCCATCCACCATCAGCATTCTGCTTGGCGACAAGTGCGTTGATCGCCTTGTCGGCAGATGCGTTGTCCTGAACTGCGCGAAGCGCAGTCGCAGCCAGCGCGGTCGAGTTGGAGTCAGGGCCGCTGAACTTGGACGGATCCGCGGCCGGGCAAGGCGTGGTGAGCGATGAGCGGTAGGACATGAACGAGCCGTCGGCACACTGCTGAGACTTCAGCCATGCGGTGGCCGCTGCAGGAACCTTCTTCAAGGGCTGCAGGGCGATGATCGACAGTGACTGCCGGTACACGCCGTCATACGTGGGGTCTGCTGCACCGAACAGACCTGCGTTTGGCGTGGCGGCTATCGCTGGGCCGATCAAGCTGGCCGCGGCCAGACTGATTCCAGTGATGCCGATGATGGAGCGCCCAAGACGTGACATGTGTTCTCTTTCGGTGAGCGGGTCGTAAACAGGGGCCCGCAATACCGATGGCATCCATCGACTTGGAGCTCTGTTCCGTTACCTCGACGGATGGAGCCGCTCGTACTTGTCAGGTGCTCCGACTCGCCTCTAGGAGGCACACGGTTGCGGGACAGCGCCGGACTCTCACCGGTCTTCCCCTGAATTTCAGGTACGTGGATGAAGTTGTGCTGCGCATCCTAGGGTGTTGGGATGAAGCATCGTTACCTCGGTCGAAGTGGCTTGAAGATCAGCGAAATCACGCTTGGCAATTGGATTACCCATGGCTCCCAGGTAGATGACAGCACGGCCCACTCCACTGTGCACGCTGCCTTGGACGTTGGCATTTCATCTTTCGATACGGCTGACGTGTATGCAGGCACGCGCGCAGAGACCGTGCTGGGTGAGGCCTTGAAGGGACAGCGGCGCGAGCGGCTTGAAGTCTTCACCAAGGTGTTCTGGCCAACAGGGCGCGGGCCAAATGATCGGGGATTGAGTCGCAAGCACATCACCGAAGCGATCAACGGGTCCCTGCGTCGCTTGAACATGGAGTACGTCGATCTCTACCAGGCGCATCGCTTTGACAACGAGACGCCGCTGGAAGAGACCTTGCGCGCATTCGACGATCTTGTTCGTCAGGGAAAGGTGCTGTACGTCGGAGTTTCTGAATGGTCCGCCGATGAGATTCGCGCGGCCGTGCAGATAGCCGACGACATGGGTTTTGATCGTCTGATCTCCAACCAGCCGCAGTACAACATGCTCTGGCGGGTTATCGAGGCAGAGGTTGTTCCCACGAGTCAGGAGCTTGGCCTCGGGCAGATTGTGTTCTCGCCAATTGCGCAAGGCGTGCTGAGCGGAAAGTACCTGCCGGGCCAACCGCCGCCGGCGCAGTCGCGGGCCACAGATGAAAGCGGCGGTTCGAACATGATCTCGCGCTGGATGCGGGAAGACGTGCTCACTGCTGTGCAAGGGCTCATTCCCATTGCTCGGGATCTGTCCATCACTCCCGCCCAACTTGCCGTTGCCTGGGTGCTGGCCCAACCGAATATCTCTTCCGCCATCGTGGGCGCTTCGCGGCCGGAGCAGGTTGTGGAGAATGCCAAGGCATCCGAAGTTATTCTCACTGCCGAGGTGCTCACCGCTATTGATGCAGTGCTCGGTGATCTCGTCAGCACTGACCCAGCGCTCACGGTTTCGCCCAGCACGCGGCCGTAGAAAGAGAAGGAATCGACATGGACTGGACTTGGCAGACACTGGCTGCAGACGGCTCGGCAGTGGAGTCAGTGCTCGCCAACGACGCCGCATTTCCCACACAGGGCGATGCTGAAAGCTGGATCGGGGAGAACTGGCACGACCTCGTTGACGAGGGGGTAGAAGCTGTGAGCCTGATCAACGGAGCAAGTGTCATCTACGGGCCGATGAGCCTGCTCCCGGCTGGGGACTAGGCGCTAGCGAGGCATTCCGCCGCGCTTGACGCGCGGTGGGGGAAGGCGCAGGCGACGCAACTGCATGACTCGCAGAATCGCGTAGAGCGATAGACCCTTGCGATCCTTGGCTTGCGGGAACTTCTCCTGTGCAAGCCGATTCAGCATGAAGACCATGATGATCGTGTCGATCACGAGCAGCGCGGCAAATGCGAAGAAGACCACTGTGACCCAGAATTGCAGCGGCTGAATCGGAATGAATCCGAGTACCAGGACACCAACGGCGATCACGATGAAGTACTCGGCCATTGTGAAACGCGAATCAACAAAGTCGCGTGCAAAGGCGCGTGCTGGACCCTGATCACGTGCGGGCATGAAGCGCTCTTCGCCGGCCATCATGCCGCGGCGTGAGCGCTCTCGTTCAGCTCGAGCTCGCTCTTTGGCAGCTTTCCTGCCTTCTTTGGCGTTGGCCTTGGCCGGGATTTTCGCGCGTTGCTTGCGTGCGGCCTCGGCTTCACGTCGGCTCGGCGTGGCCTTGCCCTTGCCGGTGGCGGTGGCGGATTGATCAACGACTGGTGTCGAGGGCTCGCTCGACTTTGATGGCCTTCCAAACATGATGCTTCAGCGTAGCCGCTCAGTCAGCTCGACGTGTTGGCCCGGGCAGGGCGAGCATCCGGTCCAGCGCAACTCGGGCCCAGTGAGCGGTGTCCGGGTCAACAGTGATCTGGTTCACCAGATTGCCGTCGGCCAGTGACTCAAGAGCCCACACCAGATGGGGCAGATCGATGCGATTCATCGTGGCGCAGAAGCACACGGCCTGATCAAGGAAGACGATCTGCTTGTCCGGATGATCCTGCGCAAGCCTCTTGACAAGGTTGAGCTCGGTACCAATTGCCCACGCCGTGCCAGGTTCTGCATTGGCGATGGTCGAGATGATGACCTCGGTTGAACCGACTGCATCGGCCGCCGCCACAACTTCATGCGTGCATTCAGGGTGCACGATGACTTGAACGCCGGGCACTTGATCGCGTACTTCCTGAATGGACTTCACGGTGAATCGCGCGTGCACGGAGCAGTGTCCACGCCACAGGATCATCTTGGCGTCGCGAAGTTGTTCGACAGTGAGTCCGCCACTGGGCAGTCGCGGGTTGTAGATGACACAATCGTCAAGGCTGAATCCGAGATCGAGCACTGCGGTATTTCTTCCGAGATGCTGATCGGGGAGGAAGAGCACTTTCTCCCCTTGCCCGAATGCCCACTCCAGACTGGCCTTGGCATTGCTGGAGGTGCAGACCGAACCGCCATGGCGGCCAGTGAAGGCCTTGATTGCCGCAGTGGAGTTCATGTAGGTGATGGGGACGGTGACATCGGCGACCCCGGCCTCCTGCAAAGCGCGCCAGCACTCTTCAACCTGTGAGATCTCGGCCATATCGGCCATCGAGCACCCAGCAGCCATGTCGGGCAGCACCACCTGTTGGCTGTCCGAAGTCAGGATATCGGCGCTTTCAGCCATGAAGTGCACGCCACAGAACACGATGTACTCGGCCTCCGGGTGCGCGGCGGCCTGTTGTGCCAGTTTGAATGAGTCGCCCGTGACATCGGCAAACTCGATGACCTCATTGCGCTGGTAGTGATGCCCAAGGATGAACACGCGATCGCCCAAGCGCGCCTTGGCGGCGGCAGCTCGAGCGACCAGATCTGGATCTGAAGCAGGAGGCAGCGAACCAGGGCATTCGACTCCCTTTTCACTATCCGGATCGGCATTGCGGCCAAGCAAGAGCAGGGCTAAAGGAGTGGGCTTGGGCTCAAGCGCCAGGTCAGTCATCTGTCTATTGTCCACATTCATCCGTCAATTCGGGAATGGGACGTGAAGAATTGGCGTTAAGACTGTCGTAGACTCTTCAGGCAACCACCTACGGAAGGACCGCAATGTCAGCTGACGTCACAATTGAGACGGTGCCCACGATTGACGGCATTGTGCTCACCAGCACTGCAGCCTCCAAGGTCAAGGCCCTTCTTGAAGCAGAAGGTCGCGATGATCTTGCCCTGCGCGTCGCGGTCCAGCCCGGTGGCTGCTCAGGACTTCGTTACCAGCTGTTCTTCGATGATCGCAATCTCGACGGCGACGTGACCAAGGACTTCGCTGGAGTTGGCGTGGTGACTGATCGCATGAGCGCTCCCTACCTCAATGGCGCGACGATCGACTTCGTTGACACCATCGAGAAGCAGGGCTTCACGATCGACAACCCCAATGCTTCGGGTTCCTGCGCGTGTGGAGACTCGTTCAACTAAATCTCCTCGGCGCAATCGACTAGTTTTCGCAGATGCGGCCACGAGCACGAGCTGCCACCCTCGGGTGCACTTCGATGATCTTGGCCGCATCTGTCATGTTCGCCCTGCCCGCCAATGCAGTTCCGCCGAAGGCACGTGTGCTTGCCACTGCAGACATACCTGCCTCCTTCGGCCAGGCGCAGGGCTTTGAGTTCAGCAAGAAGCCGAAGGATTTCACCAAGACGATCACCTTGTGCACCGACAGCAAGGGCGATCCGCTGGCCTCCATCGCGGCCTCCACTCCGCAGTACTTCGCGCAGAGCCAGATGAAGCCCAAGCAGAAGAACGTATTCACCACTGTCTTCGAGCGGGTCTACGTGTATCCAAGTGCCCAAGAAGCGACTGCGGCGTACGCGCAACTCGCACAAGAGGTCACCAAATGCGCAGGCACTGTGGCAGGCCCGGCAGATGAAGACCCATCAGTTGTGGACACCTACGCCAATGGCAGCAGCCCCGGCGGGCAGTATCAGAACTTCTGGGTTCAAGACAGCACCACCTTCACCAGCAGAGATCCGCTGCTCGCCGGCAAGACTGTGACCTTCACGGTCTACTCGCAGGCTGGTGACGCCGTTATACAAACCGAGGTCTACGTCGATGGTCGTGCCCGCGTCACTGCTGCGCAGAAGAACGATCTTCAACAGTTGTCCATGACCCTCAGTTCCAAATGGGCGCCCCAGTAAGGTCACGTCCCGTGCCAATCTTTGTAACCGGATCCATCGCGACCGACCATCTGATGACCTTTCCCGGAAAGTTCACGGACTCTCTGGTCGCTGAGAATCTGCACAATGTGTCCCTGTCCTTCCTTGTCGATGATCTGGAGATCCGTCGGGGCGGCGTTGCACCGAACATTGCGTTCGGCATGGGTTGTCTGGGTTTGAAGCCTGTGCTCGTGGGTGCGGCCGGCGCCGATTTCGCCGACTATGAGTCGTGGTTGCAGCGTCACGGAGTCGATACCGTCGGCGTGCACATCTCCGAGACTCGTCACACCGCGCGATTCATCTGTACTACTGATGAAGAACAGAATCAGATCGCTTCCTTCTACGCCGGGGCAATGTCCGAAGCCCGCAACATCGAGCTCAAGCCAGTTGTGGACACGGCCGGAGAGCCAGATGTTGTGATGGTCAGCGCGAACGACCCCGAAGCGATGCTGCGTCACACTCAGGAATGTCGTCAGCGCGGTTATCCATTCGCGGCGGATCCCAGTCAGCAACTTGCCCGGATGGATGGCCCAGCGATCAAGCCGCTGATCGAGGGCGCCAAGTATTTGTTCACCAACGAGTACGAAGGCTCGCTGATCGAGCAGAAGACCGGCTGGACTTCACGGGACATCGCTTCGATGGTGGAGACCCGCATCACCACTCTTGGCAAGAACGGCTCGCGCATTGAGCGACGGGGCCAGGAGCCAGTGCTCGTTGACATCGCCCAAGAGGACAGCCGCACCGATCCGACGGGTGTTGGCGATGCCTTCCGCTCTGGCTTCCTGACCGGTATGGCGTGGGGACTCACTGACGAGCGCGCCGCCCAGATTGGTTCATTGCTTGCGGCCTACGTCATCGAGTCCGTCGGCACCCAGGAATACGTGCTCTCCCGGGCAGCGTTCCTGAACCGCCTGGCTCGAAATTTCGGTGACGAGGCCGCCGCCGACATCGCCCCGCATGTGGTCTGTCCTCAGCCCTAACTGTGCCGATCGATCCGGGGCCATCCGCATGGCGATTTCCTGATCCAGTGTTGGCCCAAGCCGATCAGGAAGTCATCGCGATCGGCGCCGATCTGCAACCAGCAACTTTGCTGGCCGCATATCGTCGAGGAGTCTTTCCGATGCACCTTGCCAGCGGTGAACTTGCCTGGTGGTCACCGAATCCGCGCGGGATCCTGGCCTTTGAAAATCTGCGGGTCAGTCGATCATTGCGAAAATCCATGGCGCATTTCGACGTGACCTTTGATACGGCCTTCGAGGATGTGATGCGAGCGTGTGATGAGGATCGCGAGGACTCCTGGATCACGGAGGACTTCATTCACGCCTATACCCAACTGCACTCGATGGGGTGGGCCCACTCAGTTGAAGTCTGGCGAGAAGGCTCGCTGGTAGGTGGTCTGTATGGAATCGAAGTAGGTGGCTTGTTCGCTGGAGAATCGATGTTTCATCGGCAACGCGACGCGTCCAAGGTTGCGATGGTTGCACTTGTCAGGCGGCTGCAGATGAGTGGAGGCGATCGATTGCTCGACGTGCAGTGGCGCACAGATCATCTGGCCAGTATGGGTGTGACGGAGATCAGTCGCGAGGAGTACTTGACTCGGCTGCGTGCGGCTGGGCGTCAGTCCTCTTGCCTGGAAGTGCTGAATTGAACGATGTAGCCGGTGCCCGCTCCACCGTCTGGGGGAGGGACGGTGCCTTGGTACTCGGCGCCCTTGAGCCGACACCACGCCGGGATGTCGTATTGGGCGGCCGGATCGTCTGCAAGAACCCCGACGACTTCCTGTTCACTGAATCCGTCCTGCAACCACATTGTCTGGGCGCGAGCAAGAGAGATCACCGGGATTGGGCAGCGCCGCCCGCGCTCATCGATCCACAGGCTCACCTTCACAGCCCAGCCCCCTGACGTAGCTCCGCAACGACCTCTGCAAGGGCATCGACAAAGGAGTCGACCGTTTCCGCACTGCAGTCAAAGGGCAGGGAGATGCGCAGATTTCCGCCGGTGAATCCGCCGATCGCCGCGAGCACATGACTGGCGCGGTCGCTGTCGGCAACGCAAGCCGAGCCGCTGGCCACGGCAAAGCCTCGGCGATCAAGTTCCAGGACCAGAGCCTCGCCACTGAGGTACAGGATCGAGCAATTCAAGATATGCGGGAGTCGCTGGACCTGGTCGCCGGCGAAGGTCACGTCTGAGATGGCGCGCTCAATGGACGTCCGCAGGCGCTCGATGAGTGCGAATTGACTCGCTGCCTGAGCCTTTGCCACTGGCAGTGTCAGCTCAAGGGCGGTTGCGGCAGCAACGACGGCCGGCACGTCGGCTCGGCCCCCGATCCAGCCGCCGCTGCTGGGCAAAGGAGATGTCCACCGCGCTTGCGGCTGCACCGCCATGATCACCAGACCCGCTGGGCCACCCAAGTCCGTAACCGAGAGCAGGAGAATTGACCAGTCACGGCCAAGATCTATCCGGCCAAGGCTGTGGCTGGCATCCACGATCAAGCGGTAGCCATGAGCTGCCGCGCGACTGAGATCCTGCCGGGTGCCGATCTCACCATTGGCGGCCTGAACCGCGACGAGCACCGATGGGGCGGGGCCAAGATCGGCGAGACCGGCTTGGACAAGAAATCCATGCCTGTCGACAGGAAGGATTGCCAGGTCTGGATCGTGGTCGGTGAGTCCATCGACCAATGCGAGGTTTTCGATGGCTGTCGCAGCACATCTCTGCGTGCCCATACATCCCGCCGCCGCCCAATGCGAGGCCATGCGCATATTCGGGGCAAAGAAGATCTGCTCAGCGCTGATCGTGGCGCCGGTGGCATCGGCAACTGCGGTGGCGATGCTGGCTCTGGCCGTGCTCAGAAACAAGGCCGACTGGCGACCTAGGTGGTGCAGGCGCAGCGGATCAGCCCACGCCAACTCGCTGGCTCGTGCGTAGGCCTGGGCCACAGCAGCAGCCATGGGCAGGCCGCCCACGGCATCCAGGAACCCGGTCGGAGCCAAGGGCAGACTGGACATGGTCAGCACGCTACTTGGCCTGGCAGAATCTGTAGAAATTGAGCGCCGCATCACACCCATCCGACGAGAACTGGCAATGGGCTGTGCGCTAGTCTCACAACGTTTCAGCTTGCCCGATGTGTGGACCGAAAGGGAACCTGTGGGTTCGAATACGCGCCAGCCAAGAAGTCTTCGCCGTACGAGGCGAATTGCCCTTGGCTTGGGGACGATTGCGATTGCGGCAGTCCTGTCCGGCTGCACCGCCAACGAGGCGTTCTTCTTTGACATGCCAGAACCGGCAACCAAGGAAGCGCCGATAATCCAGAACCTATGGCAGGGCTCATGGATTGCCGCCTGGTTGGTCGGTTTGTTCACGTGGGGACTCATGATCTTCGCGGCAGTTGCCTATCGCCGCAAGAAGCGCGCCGGCGCTCCGGCGCAGACCAAATACAACATGCCGATCGAGATCCTCTACACCGTCGTGCCGTTGGTCATGATTCTTGGGCTGTTCTGGTTCACCGCCAAGGATCAAAGCGAACTTCTCACCCTGAAGAACGATCAGGAGCAGACAGTCGGCGTGGTTGCCTACCGCTGGAGCTGGGGCTTCAACTACCTGGATCAAGACGTCTGGGAGACCGGTATGCCCCAGGGCGAGGGCACCACAGCGGCTCCGCCCACTCTCTGGCTGCCGATCAACGAGAAGGTCCGCTTCAATCTCAACTCACCTGACGTCATCCATTCCTTCTGGGTCCCGAACTTCCTGTTCAAGATGGACGTCATCCCTGGCAAGACCAATGCCTTTGAACTGACTCCGAACCGGCTGGGCACTTTCGATGGCAAGTGCGCGGAGCTGTGCGGAGTGGATCACTCGCGCATGCTCTTCTCCGTGAAGGTGGTCGACAAGGCGACCTTTGACGCGCACATGGCCGAATTGAGGGCCAAGGGTCAGACCGGGACGTTCAACACCGAACCATTCAGCAACCAAGGCCAGATGCCAGGGGAGAAGACGGTATGACGATTCTGAGTGAGCGGCCCGTCGATGCAGAGGCCCTGGAGTCGGTCAAGCCCAAGAAGGCCTTCGGCTCAGTCGTGGTCTCCTGGATCACCTCAACAGACCACAAGGTCATCGGCTACATGTATCTGATCCTGTCGACCTTCTGGTTCTTCGCAGCCGGCGCGATGGCGCTGGTGATGCGCGCCGAACTCGCAGCCCCGGGCCTGCAGGTCGTTTCTCTGGAGCAGTACAACCAGCTCTTCACGATGCACGGCACCGTCATGCTGTTCCTGTTTGCGACCCCGCTCTTCATCGCCTACGGCAACATCATCATGCCGCTGCAGATCGGTGCCCCCGACGTTGCCTTCCCGCGCTTGAACATGCTCGGCTTCTGGCTGTTCCTGTTCGGCGGCTTGATTGCCGCTGGAGGCTTCCTGACTCCTGGTGGTGCTGCTGCATTCGGCTGGTTCGCCTACGCGCCACTCAGCAATGCCGTGTACTCACCAGAGATTGGCGGCAGCATGTGGCTGCTGGGACTGGCAATGGGTGGCCTGGGCACCATCTTGGGCGCGGTCAACTTCATCACCACCATCTACTGCATGCGGGCACCTGGCATGACCATGTTCCGTATGCCGATCTTCACCTGGACAGTGCTGGCCACCAGCGTGCTGGTACTGCTGTGCTTCCCGGTGCTTGCCGCCGCCTTGGCCATGGCGTTCATCGACCGTCAGTACGGTTCCGAGGTATTTGCTGCGGAGAACGGCGGAGCCATGCTCTGGCAGCATCTGTTCTGGTTCTTTGGGCATCCCGAGGTGTACATCCTTGCCTTGCCCTTCTTCGGCATCGCCAGCGAGATCATCCCGGTCTTCTCACGCAAGCCGATCTTCGGCTACAAGGGTCTGGTCTTCGCGACCCTTGCCATCGCTGCCCTCTCGATGGCCGTCTGGGCCCACCACCTGTACGTCACTGGCTCGGTATATCTACCGTTCTTTGCCATCATGACCATGCTCATCGCTGTGCCCACCGGCGTGAAGTTCTTCAACTGGATTGGCACCATGTGGAAGGGCTCGGTGCAGTTCGACACACCGATGCTGTGGACCATGGGCTTCTTGGTGACCTTCCTCTTCGGGGGCCTGACCGGCATCATCCTCTCGGCACCGCCGCTGGACTTCCACGTCTCGGACAGCTACTTCATCGTCGCGCACTTCCACTACACCGTGTTCGGCACGGTTGTGTTCATGTTCTTCGCAGGGCTGTACTACTGGTGGCCCAAGATGACCGGGAAGATGCTCAACGAGACTCTGGGCAAGATCCACTTCTGGCTGCTGTTCATTGGATTCCAGGCCACCTTCTTGGTGCAGCACTGGCTTGGCGTGCAGGGCATGCCGCGGCGGTACGGTGACTATCTGCCTGCAGACGACTTCGGGACCCTGAACCTCATCTCGAGCCTGGGTGCAGCAGTCCTTGGTCTCTCATCGATCTTCTTCATCTGGAATGTCATCTCCACCACTCGCTCTGCTCCAAAGGTGACCAGTGATGATCCTTGGGGCTGGGGAAGTTCACTGGAGTGGGCCACGTCGTGCCCACCACCTCGGCACAACTTCTTGGCGCTCCCCCCGATCCGCTCCGAGCGACCGGCATTTGATTTGCACTACCCCGAGTTATCCGAGACGCCGACTTCGATGTCCGCGCCAGCCGTGGGGAGCGCTCACTAGTGAAGATCGAAGGACTCCTCTTTGCTGTTGGCTGCGTTTTCTTTCTGCTGATCGCAGCTATCTATTGGTTTGTCTCGAACGACCCGATCGGCACCACAGCGCTTGTGCTGTGCGGCGGGCTCGCCTTCCTTGTGGGCTTCTATTTGCTGTACACGGCAAAGCGCGTGTACCCGCGCCCTGAGGATCGTGGTGATGCCAACATTGACGAAGCTGACCCCGAGTACGGCTTCTTCAGCCCCAACTCCTGGTGGCCTCTTGTCGTGGGATTCGCAGCCTTCTGCACAGTCTTGGGCTTGGTGTTTGCTGTCTGGCTGATCGCATTTGGTGCCTTTCTTCTGGTGATCGCTCTTATTGGCTGGCTCTTTGAGTACTACCGCCGCGACTTCGCGCACTAGGAACAGCACTTCGAACATTGAGCGGTGATCATTTGGGATCACCGCTCTTGTTTCTTCAGATCAGCTCAGCGCTTGTGATGGGATAGCCCGGTGTCCCAGGACGAGCTCATCGTCGCCAACGCGCGTAGCTGGCGCAGCTGGCTGAAGAGGTATGGCACCAGGCAGGACGCCGTCTGGCTGGTGCTGGCCAAGAAGGGTGTCACAGACCCGACTGAGCTCACCTACGACCAGGCTCTTGAAGAGGCCCTCTGCTATGGCTGGATTGACGGTCAGAAGGCATCGCGAGACGAGCACACGTTCAAGCAGCGATTCACCCCTCGGCGTCCGAAGAGTCCTTGGTCGGCGCGCAATGTGGCGATTGTCGGCAGACTCATCGAGGAGGGGCGCATGACCGCTCAAGGTCTGGCGAAGATGGAGCAAGCCAAGGCCGATGGCCGCTGGGAGCAGGCCTACGGCGGGCAGGCCACCATGCAGGTCCCTGCTGATCTCGAGGCGGCCTTGAGCGTGGATGCTCAGGCAAGTGCGATGTTTGAAATCCTGACCAAGCAGAATCGATACGCGATCATGTTTGGCATTGATTCAGCCAAGCGTGCGGACACCCGCGCGCGCAGAATCGAGCAATTCGTGGCCATGCTTGCTCGCGGCGAGACGATCTACCCACAGAAGCGGCGGTTGTCGCCATAAGTACACGTGCTTCCCTAGCCCATTAGTTTAGGCTAGCCTAAGTTTGACGGAGTGGGCGAAGCCGCAGTGCCGAGCACTTCGTCAAGGCGGCGCAAAGACTGTGAAGGGGGCAGCCGTGATCGTGTGCCATTGCCGTGGGGTCAGTGGCCGACGTCTGCATAAAGCAATCGATCACGGATGCACCACGCTGGCGCAAGTGTGCCGAGAGTCAGGGGCAGGCAATGACTGCGGAACATGTGTGCCAACCATCAAAGAGATGCTTGAGAAGACCTTGAGTAGTGTTGCCGCACAAGCCCAACAGGAAGGAGTGCCCAACAATGCAACCGCGCAGCCCACGCATAGTTGAACTGCTGAACGAGGCACTCACGTACGAGTTGAGCATCACCAACACCTACTTCCTGCACGGGCGCATGCTCGATGCCTGGGGACTACCGCGATTGGGGCAGACGTTCTACAAGCGCTCAATCGATGAGATGAAGGATGCGGATGCTCTGATTCAGCGCATCCTGTTGTTTGAAGGCCATCCCAATCTTCAAAAGCTGCTGCCGATTCGCGTTGGGGAATCTGCAATGGAGATTCTTGACCTCGGACTGGCCTCTGAGATATTGGCTGTCACGCAGTTCAATGACGCAGCGCAGGAATGCCGCGATCTCGGAGACCATGCAACCGCCTCGATCTTTGTTGAGATGGCACGCGACGAAGAGACTCATGCCGATTGGTTTGAAGCGCAGTTGCAGGCCATCGCCAACGTGGGCATCGAGAACTACCTTGCAGAAATGGTCGACCTCAACTAGATCGAGCGGAGTGAAGCTTCGGCGTTCAGCGTGAACCGCGCGGAGTCCACTTGAAGAACACCAAGGCCAGGATCGCGCCGAGCACTACCCAGATCGCCAGTACCAACGCGCATTTCCCAAGTTCCCAATCTCCAGCCACCTCGGCGAATTTCGCACTGTCCGGCAGGAAGACATATCGCATGGCCTGAGTCAGCCATTTCAGCGGAAATATTGATGCGAAATTCTGCATCCAGGTAGGCAGTTGGTTGAAGGCGAAGAACACCCCAGAGGTGAACTGCAGAATCAGCACGACTGGTGTCACCACTGCGGAAGCCCCGCGGCCGTGCTTGGGAATCACCGAGTACGCAATGCCTAGCAGTGTGCACGAGATGAGCCCCAAAATGCTCACCCAGACAAACACGAACCACTTGCTCGAAGTGTTGGGAATCTCGATGTCAAAGAACAGCACGCCTACGGCAATAAGGATGGTGACTTGGGCGACGTAGGCAACGAAGACCATGCCGATCTTGCCGATGAAATAGGAGCTCTTGGGCATCGGCGTGCCTTGCAGGCGCTTGAGCGTGCCGTCCTCACGCTCAAGCGGAATGGAGATCGCCAGGTTTTGAAATGACGTGTACAGGATGCCCGAGGCGATCATGCCCGCGACGAAGTACTGCGCGAACGTGATGCTCGTGCCCTCGATGAACTGTCCGCCGAAAACTGAGCCGAAGATGACCAGCAACAGCACAGGCAATGCGAAGTTGAACACCGCGGATTCACGATCACGAAAGAACTGCTTGAGCTCTACCGTTGCACGCTTACGGCCGATAGTCAGCGTGAGGTTCGCCTGATTGCTCACCGCGTATCTCCATTGGCCAGATCGCCGTCGATGAGTTCCAGATAGGTGTCCTCCAACGAAGGTCGTCGAATCGCTAGATCTGGTACTTCACCACCGAAACTCTCACCGAGTTCGCGCACCCAACTCGTTGGCTCCGCTGTCACGTGTGTGTGCCTCTGGCCATCTTGGATCCAACTCACAATCGCCTCGCCGGTACTGCGATTGCGCAGACTGGCGGGGGTATCGCAGGCAATGATCCGACCGCGAGCGATGACTGCGACTCGATCGGCCAGGCGTTCGGCCTCATCGAGGTAGTGGGTCGTGAGCAAGATGGTGGTGCCATCGGCTTTGAGACCGTCGATGAGGTCCCAGAATTCTCGTCGAGCCTCAGGATCAAATCCAGTTGTTGGCTCATCAAGGAAAAGCAGTTCCGGATTTCCGATGATGCCCAGAGCGACGTCGAGTCTTCTGCGTTGACCACCAGAGAGCTTGTCGTTGCGCGACTTGGACTTCTCCGTGAGCCCCACTGATTCGATGACGTCGACTGGACTCCTGGGATTGGGGTAGTAGTGCGAAAAGTGCTCAACCGCCTCGATAACGGTGAGGTCGCCTAGATCCCGAACGCTCTGCAAGACAATGCCAATACGCGACTTCCACTGCGATGACGCCTTGTTGGGATCTTGTCCCAGCACTTCGACACTGCCCGAGTCCGCAGGAAAGTAGCCCTCAAGGATCTCCGTGGTCGTGGTCTTGCCTGCCCCATTTGGCCCGAGCATTGCCAGGCATTCGCCTTGGGCCACGTCAAAGCTGATTCCATTGACTGCTTGCACCGAGCCAAAGGCCTTGCTCAAACTCTCAACCCGGATCGCGGACATGGCTGCATCCTGCCAGCAAGTTGCATGGTTTTCACGTGAGAAAAGACGAGGTCCCCTGCGCGAGCAGGGGACCTCGTCCTGGATCTGGTAGGACAGCCTTGGCTATTCCTTGCGCTCGGCCAACTGCTCCGCGTTGCTCTCGGGCATTCCTGGGTGATGGAGCACGCCACCGTGGAACTGACGGATCTCGTCAGCGTCTTCGTAACTCGCGAGTGGCGCCTCAAGCGCAGCATCGTGAGCAACATGCGCTTGACCAGCTTCGATTTCTGCTGGGCTGGGAAGTGGGATGTTCTCGCCGTAGAAGAAGTGGCTGAGCTTTGAGCGCAGGTTCTGCTTGCGGAACTGCTTGTTCTTGACGCCATCGATATCGGCCTTGGGCGGCACGTGCTGGGGAGCGATATCGATCTTGCTGGTGATGACGGCCATGTCCTTGATGGACAGTGGCTCGTGCGCCTCGATGAACTCACCGTGTGGCAGACGCAGCACTCGACCAGTCTCGTATCCGTGCAGCAGCTTGTCGCGGTCGCGGCGTTGCAGGCCCAGACAGATACGACGAGTGATGACGAAGACCAGTGGTGGAATCAAGAACAGCGTGATGCGCAGGAACCAGATGATCGCGTTGATCGAGACGCCGAAGGCTGAGGCGATGATGTCGTTGCCGCCACCAACGAACAGCAGCAGGTAGAAGGCGATTGACATCGCACCGAGCGCAGTACGCGTCGGGGCATTGCGCGGACGCTCCAGCAGGTGATGTTCGCTCTTGTCTCCCGTGAGCCAGGCCTCGATGAAGGGGTAGGCGCCAAGGACAGTGAAAAGGATTCCGGGCAGGATCAACGCTGGTATCAGGATGTTCCACGACAGAGTGAACCCAGCGAGGGTTGTCTCCCAGTTGGGCATCAGACGCAAAGCGCCGTCAAGGAAGCCGATATACCAGTCTGGCTGGGATCCGGCACTGACTTGATCAGGGGTATAGGGACCAAATATCCAGATCGGGTTGATGCTGATCAGACCACCGATCAGGGTGATGATGCCGAAGACAATGAAGAAGAAGCCGCCAGCCTTGGCCATGTAGACCGGCATCAACGGGTAGCCGACGACGTTGTCGTTGGTGCGGCCCGGTCCGGGGAACTGGGTGTGCTTCTGGGTGAACACCATGATCAAGTGCAGGGTCACCAGGGCAAGGATCAGCCCGGGTATCAGCAGGATGTGTATGGCATACAGCCTTGATATGAAGTCAGTGCCCGGAAACTCACCGCCAAAGAGCAGGAATGCTGCCCAGGTACCGATGACAGGAATTGCCTGCACGATGCCGCGGGCGATCTGCAGGCCAGTGCCTGAGAGGAGATCGTCTGGCAGTGAGTAGCCAGAGAATCCGGCAAGCAGGCCCATCGTCACCAGGACGACGCCGATGATCCAGTTGAATTCACGTGGCTTGCGGAAGGCGCCAGTGAAGAAGACCCGGAACATATGCACGGTCATGGATGCAACAAAGATCAGGGCGGCCCAGTGGTGCATCTGGCGGATCAGCAGGCCGCCGCGCACGTCGAATGAGATATCCAGTGTTGAGGCATAAGCCTCGGACATCTGGACACCCTTGAGTGGGACGTATGAGCCGTTGTAGACGACCTCAATCATGGATGGCTTGAAGAACAGTGTCAGGTAGACGCCAGTCAGCAAGACGACGATGAAGGAGTACAGGGCGATCTCACCGAGCATGAACGACCAGTGGTCGGGAAAGACCTTGCCGAGGTTGCGTGACAGGAACTTGTTGCTGCCCAGACGCTGATCGACATAGGTGGCAGTGCCCGCCCCGGCCTTTTCCACTGGACTGATGGTGGTCATGATGAGCGCTCCCAGAAGCTTGGTCCGACGGGCTGAGAGAAGTCGTCCAGGGCAATCAGGTAGCCCTCGCTGTCAACTCCGATTGGCAGCTGCGGCATGTCGCGAGCGGCTGGCCCGAAGACGACTCTGCCGGAGTTGGCAAGGTCGAAGGTGGACTGATGGCATGGGCACAGCAGGTGATGTGTCCGTTGCTCATACAGCGCGATCGGGCAGCCCACATGGGTGCAGATCTTGGAGTAGGCCAAAATGCCCTGGTAGTCCCACCCGTCACCTTGCTGGCTGACGATCTCATCGGGTTCCATGCGAACCAAAATGATGGCCGCCTTGCCGCGTGCATTGAGGTTTCCCTCTAGGTGCTGCACTTCCTCCAGGCTTGCTGGAACCGCGCTGACAAGTCCACCGACCGGCAGATCCTCAGGGCGAACTGGAAGGTACGTGGCATCGGTGACGATGCGCTCACCCTTCTTCCAGATGGTGGTGGAAAGGATCTCGGCTGGACTCATGGTCCCGCTCTCCGGAGATGACCACAGATCGCGCAGCATGATCACCAGCGGAATTGGGAACAGTGCCATCGCACCGATCATCGTGCGCCGAATCATCTTGTAGCGAGCAAAGCCGGACTCTTCCTTGCCACGCTCGTAGTTCGCAGCTGCCTCGGCAGTATCACTTGCGGGAGAGACCATCTCATGGCGCATCTGCACGACTTCAACATCGGGCATCAGTTTCTTGGCCCACTGGATGGCTCCGGCGCCAATCAACAAGACCGAAAGGCCGAAGGTCAGACCCAGAACGAAGGTGCTTGCGCCCACCTCGCCGAAGACCGGGATGTAGATGTTGGTCGATTTGTCGATGCCGATGAAGGCCACCACGAACGCAACGACCAGAAGGATCGAAAGCAGGAACATGAAGCTGATCTGTCGCTCGACACGCTTGGCGGCCTTGGGGTCGGTATCGGCCACCCGCAGTACGTGCGGGACATCGGCAACTGGCGAATGTCCGAGCTTGGTGGGCTCAGATCCATGTCCACTGTGTGGGGTGAGATCAGTCATCGCGCCTTAATTCCGATCCATACGGCTGCACCGATGAGCGCAGCGAACACTGCTGTCCACAAGAACAGTCCTTCAGTCACTGGACCAAGGCGGCCAAGATCAAGGCCTCCTGGGCTTGAAGCAGTCTGAAGATTGGCGACGTAGGCCATGATCGCCTGCTTGTCCTTGGCCGGCAGAGTTGCGGTGCTGAATATCGGCATGCTCTGCGGGCCGGTGGCCATTGCCTCCCACATCTGCTGTGGAGTGGCACCCATCAGATTGGGGGCGTACTTTCCTTGAGTGAGCGCGCCGCCTTGGCCTGCTGCTTGATGGCACTGGGCACAGTTGGTGCGAAAGAGCACGCCGCCTTGGGCAACATCAGCGTTGGAGAAGTCGAGGTCCTCGGCCGTGGGAATCGCTGGGCCAGGGGCCAGCGAGGCGACATAGGCCGCGAGCGCAGCGATCTGATCTTCGGTGTAGATCGGGTCCTTGGGAACTGCCTGCGCACCCGGTGCTGCCATAGGCATGCGACCAGTGCTGACCTGGAAGTTCGCTGCTGCAGCACCGACGCCGATGAGCGTCGGCCCATTCTCAGTGCCCTGCGCTTCCATGCCATGGCAAGAAGAGCAGCCAGCGAGGTAGAGGCGCTTGCCCTCTTCGACCTGTGTCTGCGAGCCGACTGTTGCTTGAGCTGGCTGCACATTGGCAATTGCTGCGTAGCCGCCACCCACCGCGATCAGCGCGAAGAGCAACAGGCCAATTGCAACAAGTGGGTTGCGCCGCCGTGCGGCCAGGAACTTCACTCGTTCGGACCTTCCTTGTTCGTGGACTGAATGCGGAATTACTTGAGGATGTAGATCATGAAGAACAGGGCTATCCAGACGACATCGACGAAGTGCCAGTAATAGGAGACAACGACTGCGCGCGTGGCCTGATCGTGAGTAAAGCGCTTGGCGATGTAGGTCGTTGCCAAGACAAACAGGAAGGCGACCAGGCCGCCAAGTACGTGCAGACCGTGGAAGCCGGTGGTCAAGTAGAAGGCGCTGCCATATGCGTTGGAGGACAGGGTGAGTCCTTCGCGAACCAGCTCGGTGTATTCAGTGATCTGACCGGCGACGAAGAAGGCGCCCATCAGGAAGGTGATGATGAACCAGCGGCGCAGGCCCTTGACATCTCCACGCTCTGCTGCGAAGACGCCCAACTGGCAGGTCACCGAGGAAAGCACCAGCACCGTGGTGTTCACACTGGCAAAGGGAATGTTGAGCAGTGCAGTCTCATTGGCCCAAAGCTCAGGATTCACCGCCCGCAAGGTGAAGTACATGGCGAACAATGCAGCGAAGAACATGAGCTCGCTGGACAGCCACACAATGGTGCCGATGGCGACCATGTTGGGGCGAGCCGCCGGGGCGTGAGCGTACGCAGAGGGGACAGAAGTCGTGGTTGCCACGGGAGGGAGTCTGGCAGATGCGCGGCCGTTCTGTGCCCTGACCCCCCTTAGGGATTCGTCACATTTTTCTCGGCGGCCCTGAGGTGTTCCCAGTTGAGGTTCGGACTACAGTGCGCGTGTGACTTCAGCCTCATCTGCAGCCCCGCTTCGGGTGCTCGTGTATAGCGATGACCGCACTGTGCGAAGCGATGTGCTGCTCGCCCTTGGCAAGCGACCAGTGCCCGGATTGCCCGAAGTGACCTATCTTGAAGTGGCAACTGAGCCCGCCCTGGTCGCGGCAGCAGATGCCGGTGGCATTGATCTGTTCATCCTTGATGGTGAGGCTGTGCCAGCCGGTGGCATGGGAATGGCTCGCCAATTGAAGGACGAGATCTACCAGTGCCCACCGATCCTGGTGCTGATCGCCCGGCAGCAGGATGCCTGGTTGGCCACCTGGTCTCGCGCTGACGCGGTTGCTGCGCACCCCATCAATGCCATTGATCTGGCAATTCGGGTTGGTTCGCTGCTGCAGCGCCGGGTTGCTGCCCGAGCAAGCTGAACCATGGCGGAGAACACCTGGCCCCAGGTGCTGCGCACCCTGATTTCTCGCTCCGAGCTCTCCAATGAGCAGAGTTCATGGGCCATGCAGCAGATGCTCGCCGGCGAGGCGACTGACGCTCAGATTGCTGCCTTTGTCGTTGCCCTGCGCGCCAAGGGCGAAACAGCAGCAGAGGTCCAAGCACTCGTTGCAACGATGGCGCTGCATGCCAACACCTTCACCACAGCACGCCCAGCCATTGACATTGTGGGCACGGGTGGGGATCAAGCCAACACAGTGAACATCTCAACCATGACCGCATTGGTGGTTGCCGCCTGTGGGAATCCGGTGGCCAAGCACGGCAATCGGGCCGCATCCTCACAGACCGGCACTGCTGATGTCTTGGAAGAACTCGGTGTCGTCATTGAGCTGTCTCCAGAACTGGTACGTCAATGCGTTGATGAAGTCGGGATTGGCTTTGCCTTTGCTCCGCGCCACCACCCGGCGATGCGCCACGTTGGAGCAGTGCGCCGCGAGCTCGGCGTTCCAACGGTCTTCAACATCCTGGGGCCGCTGTCCAACCCGGCCGGTGCAGCCGCGATGCTCGTCGGCGTTGCTGATGCGCAGCGCGCGCCGGTCATTGCCGAAGTCCTGAAATCGCGGGGAGTCCGCGCTTTGGTGGTCCGCGGCGACGATGGCTTGGACGAGATCTCCACGACGACAAGCTCCACCATCTGGGATGCCACCGGCGATTCAGTTGAGCAGGTGTCATTCGATCCGCGATCGGTGGGTCTGGTGCCTGTCGAACCTGCGCTCCTGGTCGGTGGCGATCCAGTGCGCAACGCAGCATTGCTGCGCCAAGTCCTCGGGCTCACATCTGTTGACGCAACAGATGCCATGCGCATCGCCGCAATTGGCGATGTCGTGGCACTGAATGCTGCCGCTGCGCTGGTTGCCTATGACGCACTTTCAGATGGAGTGTCGACAGCGCCACTGCCGGAGCGCATCACTGCGCAGTTGGCACGAGCGCGGTTGGCCCTTGACTCGGGCGCTGCCGGTCAGGTGCTGAGTCATTGGGTCGCCTTCACCCAAGGCCTTGGAGAGAACCAGAACTAGGGGGGCACGTGACTCCACTGCCGTGTGAAGATCAACCAGTGCATGTGTTCGCCAGTCATCCGCCAGAGCCGCGCACTGGTGTGGAATTCGCTTAGCTCATCAGCAGTTTCCAAGCGGCATGGTGAATCGTCGCTATTTGCGAATCCCTTAGCCAGTGCGAATGCGGGTGACCATCGCGTGCGAGGGGCCATGAGGTCGAAGCGCTGGACCACTGGCGTCAACCTGCAGAACGGCCGCGTGTGCGGCTTTACGCGCAGAGTTCAATTGCGCTATCAGATGGCCGCCGCAGTTGAGGGGCATTGCCAACGGCGCACTTGCGTGCACCAGGCGCACCCCGGGCTGATCGAGCCAGTCAGCAAGGGCTGCAGTTTCTTCAGAGAGGACCTCGTCGTTCGGAGCACCCTCGGCCATGGCGATGGCCGCCTGGACAACAGGAATGGGATCAACCCCGGCTGGAGCGTGGGTGGCCGCCGCGAGACGTCCATTGCGAATGACATGAATCTCCCATCCGCCGGCTTCGGTGGGGATCCCAGCCACCAGTTCGGTGATCGCCCGAACAGAGTTGAGGCGGTGGGAGCGCACGCTGGCCGAAATCAGTTGCGCGAGTCGGTCGCGCCACAGGGCCGCCTCTTCATAGCGATCCTGTGAACTGAGCTGGACGAGATGAGCGGTGATGGTGGACACGATCGGTCGCAGATCACCGAGCATCGCAGCGGTGGCTTGATCGACAACGGATTGATAGGTCTGGAACTCACCGCGGCAAGGGCCAGGGCAGCGGCCGAGATCAAGTCGTGCACACGCTGTTGACGTCTTGGCGCCAGCCTTGGACGTGATGCGAGCCGAACAGGTACGCAGGTTGTAGACCCAGGCCAAGGTGTCGGCCGCTTCTTGTGCGGCCTGACGTCCGCTGAAGGGGCCGAAGCTGACATGCTCACCTGTCTTTGCCTGCCGGACGACGGACAAGCGTGGCGCCTTCTCCTTGGTGAGGGTGATCCAGGTCTGCGAAGCGGGTCTTTTGGACCGTACGTTGTAGCGAGGCTGCTCACTTGCAATCAAGCGAAGCTCGCGAATGCGTGCTTCCAGCACGCTGGCACAGGCGATCGCATCGACGCGTGTGGCAATCGCGACCATCTCGCTCATCCGACGTCGAGTCTCAGATGCGGTGAAATAGGTCCGCACCCTTGACTGGATGTTCTTGGAGGTGCCGACATACAAGGCTGACCCCTGGGCGTCGCGAAAGATATACACGCCTGGACCTGTGGGCAGCCCCTGCGCCAGGTGCCGCTTTGCCCGCTGTTCTGGGGTGACGCGCGAAGTGAAGGCACCAAGATCCTCGAAGGTGACGACCCCCAGATTGGCTACCCGCTCGAGCAGCCCGTGCAGGACGACCACTGTTGCGCGAGCGTCATCAAGGGCTCGGTGGTTTGGTGTGACCGGCGAATGCATGAAGGCGGCCAGAGTGCCCAGCTTGCAGTTGGGCACTTCATCGCGATGCAGAGCCACCCGGGCAAGGCGCACGGTGTCCACCACCTTGGGCTTGGGCCAGGAAAGTCCTTGGCTTTGACAGGCAGCCATGAGAAAGCCGATATCGAAGGGGGCGTTGTGGGCCACCACGACCGCGTCGCCGATGAATTCCAGCAGGCTGGGGAGCACGCCGTTCAAGGTGGGCGCGCTGGCTACCAGGGCGTCAGTGATGCCTGTCAGTGCAGCAATGAATGGCGGAATGCTGACCTCGGGGTTGACGAGGGTCCCGAACTCGCCGAGCACTTCGCCGCCTCGGACCTTGACGGCGCCAATTTCAGTGATGCCAGCCTGCTTTGGACTGCCACCTGTGGTTTCCAGATCCAGGACGACGAATGTCACCTCTGCAAGGGGGATGCCCAGGTCGTCGGTGGCCAGTTGCACGTGCATGGCTGTGAGGCTATGTCCGGACTGTGACACAGCTGCGCAGGCGCGAGTGGCGGAACTGCAGCACCGTTACAGTTGCCGCCGTGGCAATGACCCTCCCTGATGACAAGTCTCGTTTCCGTTGCGCCCATTGCGGCAACCTCACCCGCTTCACCGTGGTGCGAACCTCCCGGGTGGAGGAGTTCTGGCATCTGGATATGGCCGGGGTTCCGGTGATTGAGGAGCGCGTGGTCCTGAGCGAAGAGGTTGAGCAGGTTGCCTGCCGTTGGTGCTCAGCCACTGATCGGGTGGAAATCGTGGCCCGACCTGAGTTCGGCGGTCCGGCCAGCGAGGGGCCAGGAGACGGCGGGGTCTGACCGCTGTCAGACCCCCGATTTAGCGTCGGGGCATGATCATTGATTGCGAGCAGTGCACGGCAGCTCCGGTGGCCTGTGGCGACTGCGTGGTTTCTGTCCTGCTGGGCATGCCCGGGCTAGCTGATCACGCGGTCCCGCTCATCGCTGATGAGCACTTGGCGGCCGTCTCGGCCTTGGCCGATTCGGGCCTGATTCCCCCTCTTCGTCTAGTGAAACCGGCCACAGGAGGGCCTTCCAAGGCTTCCAAGAGGCGGGCTGGATAGCCCTGCGTGTTACCGTCTTGTCTTCTTATTCGTGGGGAAACCTGTGGGTGGGGATGCCGATGGAACGATCTGCATGAGGCGCGCGTCCTAAGCGCAAGCGTCCGCACTTCGACCCATGCACGCTGACGGGAAGGAAACGTCTTGGCTCGACATCGACGCCGCGGTCTCACCGCGGCCCTAGGTGCCGCGATCATCTTGACCAGCCTTGCCACGGTGTCCGCCCCTGCCGCTCAGGCAGACCCCAACCGGATTGCTGCAGTGCGCAACCAGGTCATGGACCTTCAGGCCAAGGCCGAAACGGCAACCGAGCGCTACAACCAGGCGCAGGGAAAGCTGACCGAAACCGAGTCGACTCTGGCTGTGCTGAAGACCAAGGCCGGCCGTCAGAAGCGCGAGCTCAACGCGGTCATGGGCTCAGTAGACAGTCTGGCCCGAGCCACCTACATGAGCGGCGGGATGGATTCCTCGCTTCAGGTGCTGCTGGCCAACGACCCCAGTCAGTTCCTTTCTCAGGCCGCGGCAGTTGAACAGGTGGCGCAGGCCCAGTCGGCGTCGATCCGTCGCACCCAGACGGCCCGCCTGCGGCTGGCCCAGACCGAAGCCGAAGTGGCAGCCAAGGAAAAGATCGCCCAAGGGGTGCGCAATGAGATGCGCAGCGCCAAGACTGAGGCAGACAAGCAGTTGGCTGCGGCCTCCAATGTGCTGGCGGGGCTGCAGTCCCAGGAGCGCAAACGTCTTGCTGCACTCGAGGCCAAGGAGCGAAAGGCCTCGCAGGCCCAAGCGCAGAAGGCCCAGAAGCAGATCTCCAATCGACCACTGCCCGGCGTCAATCCTCGGGCGGCCAAGGCTGTGCGCTATGCCTTGTCCAAGGTCGGAAATCGCTATGTGGCAGCCACAGCGGGTCCCAGCACTTTCGACTGTTCTGGCCTGACGATGACGGCCTGGCGCCAGGCCGGAGTCTCATTGCCGCATTACAGCTACTCGCAGTACAGCAAGGTCCGCAAGATCTCCTTGAGTCAGGCCAAGCCCGGTGATCTCGTCTTCTACTTCGGCGGCAGCGTTCACCACGTTGGCATGTACATCGGCGGCGGCAAGATGGTGCACGCTGCCAACCCAGGTGATGGTGTGGAGATCAGTGCAGTACTTGGACCTTGGTACCGCAACTACTTCACGGGCGTTGGCCGAGTTCTCTAACTCGCAAAGAGGGCGTCGATGTCAGCGGCGCAGTAGCGCATCACGACTGAACGCTTGAGTTTCAAGGATGGCGTGAGGTGACCGTCATTCTCAGTCCAATCATGGCCAAGGATCGTGAACTTCCTGATCGACTCAGCAGCCGAGACAGCGGCGTTGCCGTCGTCAACGGCCTTCTGCACTGAAGCAATCAGGTCAGGATCGTTCACATACTCAGCCACGGTGCCCCCGGCCGGCTTCTTCATCTGACTCAGCCAGGCTGGGAAGGCGTCGGCATCAATGGTGACCAGTGCGGCGATGAAGGGTTGGCCCTCGCCAACGACAAGACAGTTGGAGACAAGCCAATTGGCCCGGATGCGGTCCTCCAACACGGCCGGCGCAACGTTCTTGCCGCCAGCGGTGACGATGATTTCCTTCTTGCGTCCGGTGATCTTCAAGTAGCCGTCATCATCGAGCTCGCCGATGTCGCCGGTGCGAAACCAGCCGTCAGCAGTGAAGCTGTCCTGAGTTGCCTCCGGATTGCCCAAGTACTGGGTGAAGACCTGAACTCCCTTGGCCAGGATCTCACCGTCGTCGTCAATGAGAATCGTGGTTCCTGGCATGGGTTGGCCCACTGTGCCAATGCGCACGGCCCCTGGATGGGTTGCCGTCAACGCTGAGGTGGTCTCGGTGAGGCCGTAGCCCTCGAACACCTCGATGCCTATGCCACGAAAGAAGTGGCCAAGGCGCGCCCCCAGTGGTGCCCCACCCGAGATGGCGTACTGCACCCGTCCACCCATAGCGGTTCGGATCTTCTTGTAGAGCAGTGCGTCGAAGATCGCGTGCTTCAGGCGCAGGTAGGGATTGGGTGAACCATGCTCGCGAGCCTGGCTGTAGCTGATAGCCGTGGCCACTGCCACATCGAAGATTCGCCCCTTGCCATCTGCGACGGCTGTCTGCTGTGAACTGTTGTAGACCTTCTCGAACACGCGAGGCACCGCGAGGATGAAGGTGGGTCGAAAGGATTGCAATTCTGGTACGAGCACGCTGACGTCAGCGCAGTAGGCCATGAGCGTGCGAGCCCGCACAACAGCAAGTTCGATGATTCGCCCGAACACATGAGCCAGCGGCAAGAAGAGCAGGGTTGAAGCATCAGGATCGGTCAGGATCGTGCCGAAGACCTCGATTGCTCCGTCCACCTCGCGGACAAAGTTGCCCTGGGTGATCACGCACCCCTTGGGACGTCCGGTGGTGCCGGAGGTGTAGAGGATGGTCGCTGGGTCATCCAGCCCCACCGCAGACTGCCGGGCATCGACTTGGGTGTCGGAGATCGAATCCGCTGACGCTGCCAGCAGCGCCACACAGTCATCGTCAATCACCCAGGTGCGAGTGACGGTCTGCAGGTTCGCTGAGATCGAGGCATACAGCCGCTTGTTCTTGTCGGATTCCAAGATGACAGCGACCGCCTGTGAGTCTTCAAGGATCCACTGCACCTGCTCTGCCGAAGAGGTTTCGTAGATCGGGACACTCACCGCACCGGCGTAGCCAATGGCGTAGTCGAACAGAGTCCACTCATATCGAGTGCGCGACATGAGTCCGATGCGCTCACCGGCTTGGATTCCTTGGGCGATCAATCCCTTGGCAACCTCACGGACCTCTTCATGAAACTGTGCAGCAGTGATCTCCACCGTGCGTTCATTTCGTCGCACGTGGAACACCACTCGGTCAGGGTGGGTCCGTGCGTTCTCAATGACGTGGGTGCTCAGATTCGGGGCGCTCGGTGATCCGGCCGGTGCGGGAGAGGTGAATTCGTGAAGCACGCGCTCTCCTTGAAGTCGTCATGCACGCCCAATGCGTGATCCTTGGTCATCACGGTACGCGATAGGGGCGGCGCGCGGTGGTTGATCGCGTGGCATCCTGCTCCTGTGGTGCAGATCCACGTCGTATCCGACGTTCATGGCCAGGCCGCTGCGCTCGTGGGCGCAGGTGTTGGTGCCGATCTTTTCGTCTGCCTGGGTGACCTGATCCTTTATCTGGACTACGAGGATCCTTCGCAGGGGATCTACGCCGAGCTCTTTGGCGAACAGCACTCGCGCGAGTACATCCAGGCGCGAACCGCAGGACGCTTTGAAGAGGCCCGGGAGCTCAGCGCGACCGCATGGGCTGGGCTGGGAATTGTTGATCCGAGGGATCGACGAGCCGCGATGGAGACGCACATCCGTCGCCAGTACAGCCAGATGTTTGCTGCGATGCCCGAACCTGCCCTGTTGACATACGGCAATGTTGACCTTCCGATGATGTGGCCGGACTTCATGAAGCCAGGACATCAGGTCGTTGACGGGGAGAGTGTGGAATGGGCTGGGCTACGCCTTGGATTTGTTGGCGGCGGCTTGTTCAGCCCGATGCGCACGCCCTACGAACTTGACCCGGAGGTCTACGCAGCGACTCTGGACAAGCTTGGACCAGTTGACATCCTGTTCACGCACATCCCGCCGAAGATGCCGGAGTTGAACTACGACGTGGTTGCCCGAAGATTCGAGACCGGAAGTTCGGCGATCAATCAATACATTGAACGCGTGCAACCCAAGTACCACCTCTTTGGTCATGTGCATCAGCCCTTGCATGCGCGAGCCCGAATCGGCAAGACCGAGTGCATGAATGTCGGACACTTCAACGCGCGCAAGAAGCCTTTTGTGCTCAAGGTCGACGTGGAGGACCATCGTGGCTGAGCGCACTGAGTCCAGCATCCGCATTGTCGCGGAGCCTGCCGCCATCTTGGATGTCATCGCTGACCTGCCCGCGTACCCACAATGGAGTCAGGGCATCAAGACCGTTGAGGTGCTTGAGTCCTTGGACGGACGACCTGTTCGCGCGCGCTTCGAGCTTGATGCGGGATTCATCAAGGACAAGTACGAATTGGCATATACGTGGAATGGCCTTGATTCGGTTACGTGGACCCTTGTTGAGGCTGAAGTGCTGAGTGTCATGGATGGGGAATACGAGTTGACAACTGCGCCAGACGGATCCACGCATGTCAGTTACCAGTTGACCGTGGATCTTCGGATTCCGATGTTGGGAATGCTGAAGCGCAAGGCCGAGCAAGTCATTGTCGACACCGCGCTCAAGGGCTTGAAGACACGAGTGGAGACCAATGGATCTCATACTCGTTAGCGGTGTCGGGGGCGCGGGGGTCTCAACTGTGGCGGCTGGCATTGCACTTGGCCTGCGGCAGCAGGGCTTCACCACTGCGGAGTTCACCTCAGCCTCGCCTGCTCCTTTGGGTGCATCGTCAGTGTGGGCAGATGCGACGGCCACCTTTGGGATCTGGCTGAAGACCCTTGGCACCGCAGGACTGGCACCTGAAGAGGTCAACGGCTTGCCGGGCCTGAATGAACTGGTCACTGGGGCAATGGTCGCAGCGGCACTTGCCGATCCAAGTGTTGATGCCGTGATCTGGGACATGGGCACGATTCGCGAAGCAGGGCGCACCCTGCAGGTGCTGGACTCGGTACCGATGCTGCTGGATCGCCTGCTCACCGGTTCGGTCGCCGACCAGCTGTCGGCTCCAGATCCGGCCGCTTCCGTGTCGGCCTGGTATCGCCTCGTGACCCACCTGGCGACAGCTCGCGAAGTCATCAGTCGATCGCGATCCGTCCTGGTCGGAAGAAGCGCCGATGCCGATGCCTTGCTTGCCGGTCTTGGAGTGCTGCGATTGTTTGGCTCGAGTCCGGCTGCCGTAGTGCTGAACCGCGCACCCAGGGGAAAGAAATCGAGGACGACAACTCATGGCGAAGCTTTTGACGGGCTCCTGATGACGACGCTTGTTGAGCGCGAGAAGGGCAGTCCTAAGTCTGCATGGGCTGCGTCGCGGTTGATCGAGCTTGTGCGGCTGCTGGATCAACTACCGCCGATCAGCACTCCGGCTTGGACGATCACCAAGCGGGCCAACGGATATCGGCTCACTTTGCCCTTGCGAGCGGGAGCAGAGGTGCAGGTTGGACGACGCGGGGATTCTCTGCTTCTTGTCTGCGATGGATTTGCTCGACATTTCGAGCTTCCCCCGGTACTCAAGCGCTGCTTGCTTGAAGGTGGCGGCATGCGGGCCGGGGACTTGATCTTGGGGTTTGTGCCAAACCCGCGCGTATGGCGGGAGCAATCATGAGCGCGAAGACGCCGTGGTGGTTCTCTGAAGGCGAGTCCGAGAGTAAGGGCTTTGATCTGGGAGGCATCGCCTCAGGAGCGCAACAGGTGCTGGAGTGGGCCCGTGAATCCTTGATCACGACCCATCAAAGCCACGTCAATCCAGCGGACTATCCGAACTGCTTCATGTGTCGTGCTGTGCAACTACTGCACCCCGCGACAGCAACCGAAGTGGTCACCGAGGACGAGGACTTCATGTGGATCCAATTGGACCAGCCTCGCGACTGACGGATGCGCGCGCGGCACTGCGAAACTAGACGACGGCGCCATCGGTGAAATCGTCATCCCGATCGTCTCGGTGGCGAGCGATGAGCGCAACAAATCCGCCGACGCCCGCGAGCACGCCAATACCAGACAAGAAGCTGCCCCAGTTGAAGATATTTGCCAGCATCAAGAAGGCCGGACCGCCGAGCGCGCCCGCCCAGGCGAAGCGCGCGAAGGCATCGCTTGCCAGGTGAATGGGTCCCGGGTCTGGTGGCACAAAATCATCAGGAGAGTCCTCGAGATTGACTTGATCAGAGTCCTGGTCAGCAGACTCCGGCTCCACGGCGGCAGGCTCGGGTATTGCAGGTGCGGGATAGATATGACGCGACAGATTGGGGTCAGCGGAGAGGTCGGCGACGATCGCATTCCAGACGGCGTCCTCGTGAGGAGCACCGGAATTGGTGCTCACCGTCGCACGCTACTTCCTGGAAGCATGCAGGTAGTGTGCCACCGGCGCGCATCAGCGTCGGCTGGTAAGGAGACATTGCCTTGTTGTACTGGGTGCTGAAGTACGTGGTCATCGGACCATGGCTTCGTGTGCTCTTTCGGCCTTGGGTGGAGGGCTTGAACAACATCCCCAAGGACAGTCCAGCCATCCTGGCAAGCAATCACCTGTCTTTTTCGGACTCGGTGTTCATCATCTTGGTGACATCTCGGCACATCACCTTTCTTGCCAAGAGCGACTACTTCACTGGGCGCGGGATCAAGGGCTGGTTCACCAAGAGGTTCTTCCACGGCATTGGCCAGGTCCCAATCGATCGTTCAGGAGGTCGAGCGAGCCAAGCCGCGCTGCTGACCGGTGCCCGCGTTCTCACGCAGGGCGATCTACTTGGCATCTACCCAGAGGGCACTCGTTCACCTGATGGCACCTTGTTCCGTGGTCGCACAGGCGTGGCTCGGATGGCCTTGGAGTCAAATGTGCCGGTCATTCCGGTCGCGATGATCAATACCTTCGAGATTCAGCCTCCAGGCACCATCTGGCCAAGGCTCAGTCGCGTGGGCGTGCGCATTGGCGCTCCGATGGACTTCTCGCAGTACGACGGGCAGGAGGAGGACCGCTTCATTCTTCGATCGGTGACCGACGAGATCATGCATGAACTGATGAGCCTGTCGCGTCAGGAGTACGTCGACATCTACGCCACCAAGGCCAAGGAACTGATTGCACGTGGACTGCCGGTGGATGCCAGTGACACAGCGGGCGAGGACTGACGGCTCGTCGTTCGACTGAAGCATCGTGTACCTTTCTGCATGACAGCGGTTACACGCTTCACCGCTGCACGGCAGACTGGTGAAAGGTTGAGCAATGCGCGTAGGGGTGCTCACAGGTGGCGGAGATTGCCCAGGACTGAACGCAGTGATCCGGGGGATTGTTCGTCGCGGCGTTGCTGACTATGGCTATGAATTCGTCGGCTTTCGCGATGGTTGGCGAGGGCCACTTGAGAACGTGACGATGCCCTTGGACATCCCGGCTGTTCGCGGCATCTTGCCGCGCGGCGGCACGATTCTTGGCTCCTCGCGAACCAACCCGATAAAGGTCGAGGGTGGCATCGAGCGCATTGAGCGTAATCTTCAGGAGCTGGGCATTGATGCGCTGATTGCAATCGGCGGCGAAGACACCCTCGGTGTGGCAACAGTGCTGACTGAGCATGGCTTTCATGTCGTGGGCGTGCCCAAGACCATCGACAACGATCTCAGTGGCACTGACTTCACCTTCGGATTCGATACCGCCGTCATGATCGCGACCGAGGCCATTGATCGCCTGCACACCACCGCTGAGTCACATCACCGAATCCTGATCTGTGAAGTCATGGGTCGCCATGCAGGTTGGATCGCGCTGCACTCAGGTATGGGCGGTGGCGCCAACGGCATCCTGATTCCAGAAGTGCCCTTCGAACTGGATCAGGTCGTCGGCTGGGTCGAATCGCGATTCCGCGCGAGTTATGCACCGATCCTGTGTGTTTCCGAAGGAGCGCTGCCCGTAGGTGGAGATCTCGTCACCAAGGACACCACCAAGGACGCCTTCGGACATGTGAAGCTGTCCGGTATTGGCGAGTGGCTGGCCTCGCAAATTGAGGAGCGCACCGGGCACGAGGCACGCACCACCGTGCTGGGTCACATTCAGCGCGGTGGCTCGCCGACCGCCTTCGATCGCGTCCTGGCAACCCGTTTCGGCCTCAATGCCATCGCTGCGGTGAAGGATCAGGCTTGGGGAACTATGGTGGCCCTGCGCGGCACCGACATCGTGCGAATTCCTTTGCAGGAAGCCACGGGAGTGCTGAAGACTGTTCCGATTGAACGCTATGAAGAGGCGTCAGCGTTCTTCGGCTAAAGGTGTAACCCCGAACCCCGAGTGGTCAGTTTGCACTGCTGCCATACCCTTGCACGCATGACGGCTTCACTTCAACGCGCTCATCCGCCGGTATTCCCGTGGCCGGATCTGCCCGCATATCAACAGCCGCCATGGCCTGATCCGGCTGAACTTGAGGCCGCGGTCAATGAGCTTCGCCTCCTGCCGCCTCTGGTATTCGCTGGTGAGTGCGATCAGCTGCTGAACCGGCTGGCAGCAGCCGCACAGGGCAATGCCTTCGTCCTCATGGGCGGGGACTGTGCTGAGACCTTTGAGGCCAACACCGCAGACTCCATTCGCGCGCGACTTCAGACCGTTCTGCAGATGGCTGTCGTGCTCACCTACGCAGCTTCGATGCCGGTGGTCAAGATGGGTCGTCTGGCTGGGCAGTACTTCAAGCCGCGCAGCAATCCGACTGAGATCCGAGAGGGTGTCGAACTGACCTCCTACTTCGGCGATGCCGTGAATTCCATCGAATTCGACGCGGCTCACCGACGTCCGGATCCGCATCGGCTTGTGCGCGCCTACAACGCCTCCAGTTCAGCATTGAATCTCGTGCGCGCCTTCACTCAAGGCGGCTATGCAGACCTGCGTCAGGTGCACTCATGGAATCAGGACTTCGTCCGGGATTCGCAAGCTGGTGAGCGCTACGAGGACATGGCCGCTGGCATTGATCGCGCCTTGGCTTTCATGAAAGCTTGCGGAGCCAACCCCGATGAGTTCCAACGGGTGGAGTTCTATGCAGCCCACGAAGCCCTGTCGATCGATTATGAACGTGCCCTGACTCGTATTGATTCGCGTACTGGCCTGCCATACGACGTTTCCGGCCACTTCTTGTGGATCGGTGAGCGCACTCGTCAACTCGACGGAGCCCACGTGCAGTTCGCCGAGAGCATTCGCAATCCCATCGGCGTCAAGGTGGGGCCAAAAGCCACGCCCGAAGAGGTCTTGGCGATTGTGCAAAGACTCAACCCCGATCGCCAGCCCGGTCGATTGACGCTGATCACCCGCATGGGCGCAGGCAATGTTCGCCAGGCTCTTGCGCCAATTGTGAAGGCTGTTGAGGATTCCGGCATCCCTGTGGTCTGGATCTGCGATCCGATGCACGGCAATACTCGGGAGGCGGCTTCGGGGCACAAGACCCGTTCCTTCAACGACATCATCGACGAGGTCAAGGGCTTCTTCGAGGTGCACCGAGCACTCGGTTCGCACCCTGGCGGCATTCACATTGAGCTCACCGGCGATGACGTGACGGAGTGCGTCGGCGGCACAGGCGGAGTCCTGGAGACCGATCTTGGTGATCGTTACGAGACTGCCTGCGATCCACGACTCAATCGTGCTCAGAGCCTTGAGCTTGCCTTCCTCGTCGCAGACATGCTGCTGCAGCGTTGAGCCAGGTTGTGTCAGCTAGATGACGCTGATGGTCACGGTGCTGCCCTTGGGTATCTCAGTGCCAGCCGCTGGGTTCTGCGAGTACACGCGGTTCAAGGGTGTCGCCTGACCTGAGATGACTTTGGCCTTGAGGCCGAGTCGGGTCAGTGCGGCGATGGCGTCTCGGCGACGCATGTCGATGAGTTTGGGCACCACCACAGGTGGAGGTCCGTCGGACACGATCAGTTCAACACTGGTGCCAGAGTTCACGGTCGTTCCCGCGCCTGGCGTGGCTGACATCACTCGGCCCTTGGCTACCGACTCTGAGTAGGTGCGGGTGATGTCGGCATCCAAGCCCAGGGATTTCAGGGCTGCCGTCGCACCCTGCTGCTTCTTTCCGATCAGCTCGGGAATCTGCACAGGCTCCGGACCCTTGGACACCAGCAGGTCAACGGAGCTACCGCGTTTGACTTCACTGCCTGCAGCGGGACGGGTTCCGGCGATCGTGCCAGCGGGCGCAGTGTTGTCAAAGACAGGTACTTGAGTGCCGACTTCGACAGGAAGAGCACTGAGTGCGGCCGTTGCGGCCTCAACACTTTGGCCTTGGGTAGCCGGAATCGTGTAGCGCTCGGGACCCTTGGACACCGTGACCGCGACGGCGCTCTGCTCTTTGATGTCTGCGCCGGCCTCAGGATCACTGGAGATGACGATGCTTGCCGGAATGCTCTCGCTGAAGACCTCGCCGGACACCTCAAGGCTGAGCCCGCTCTTGGCCAGAAGTACACGGGCCTGATCGACGCTTTGGCCAACGATGCTGGGCGTGGGGATCTTGTGTCCGAGTGCTGAACTGAGCAGGACTCCACCGAGCACTGCAAGCGCGGTGGCGATGGCCAGGCCGATGAGCGCCCAGCTGCGTCGGCCCAGGCGGCGTCGGGGTGCTTGAGTGCCTGCAACGGCAATGCTGGCAGGGGCAGGCGCAGGCTGCTGCGGTGGCTTTGCACCGGCATTCAAGCGTGCATTGGTACTGGCATCGACGACCAAGGTGGTGCGGATGTCCGTGAACGGGCGTGGGCTTGGCAGCACCGCGCGCACTCGACGCACGTCGGCGAGGAAATCCTGAGTGTTCTGGTAGCGCTGCGATGGCATCCGCCTGGTTGCCGTGATGACAAGTGCGTCAACGTCGGCCGGGATGTCCGATCGAAGAGCCGAAGGACTTTGCACATCCTGATTGACGTGCTGGTAGGCCACTGACAATGGGCTGGCGCCCGCATGTGGCACCTGCCCGGTGACCATTTCGAACAACAGGATGCCGGCGGCGTAGATATCAGAGCGTTCATCTGCCTCGCCGCTTTCGACCTGCTCCGGCGACAAGTAGGCGACGGTGCCAATGAGCACCCCTTGGGTGGCGCTGGTATTGGAGGTGGCGACGGCTCGTGCCAGACCGAAGTCTGCGACTTTGACACGCCCGTCATCGGAGACAAGGACATTTTCGGGCTTGATGTCGCGATGGACGAAGCCCGCGGCATGCGCCGCTGCGAGTCCTTCAAGAATCGGGTCAAGCAGGACCAGTGCCTGCTCGGGCGTCAGCGGGCCGAATTCGCGAAGGATGTCGCGAAGGGTCCGCCCCGGCACGTACTCCATGGCCAGATAGACGAGCCCGTCTGCTGCGCCTTGGTCGAATACGCCCACGACGTGCGGGTGAGCCAGTCGGGCCGCAGCTCTGGCTTCACGCTGAAAGCGGGCCACAAAGTCAGGATCCTCGGCGAGATGGCGATGCATCACCTTCAGCGCGACTACCCGATCAAGGCGCACATCGAGGGCTTGGTAGACCGTGGCCATGCCACCGCGGGCAAGTCTGGCCTGCACCAAGTAGCGCCCATCGACCATTTGGCCGACGAGGGCATCGGGTTGCAGATCCATTTGTGCCAGTCTAAGTCGGTGGTGCGATGGCGCTGGACTGCCACACGCTGCCAAGGCGAGCCTTCAACTGTGTTTGAGCGCACTCAATCCGACCCAGGGTTCCGGTGATTTCGATAACAGGAATCTCTGCTCCGTGCGCGCTGACCCAGCGCTGCAGCAGCTCATCCGCGCGCGCTCGAAACTGCGGTCCATCGTGCTGGCCAGGCTCAGGAACCCATGGGATGTCTGGGCGACACCACAGCAAGGCGTCGTAGTCGCGCGCGTACTCCAAGGCGATGGCATATAGGGACCGGTCATCGAAGTAGAGCTCTGAGTAGATGGCGATCATCAAAGTTGCGGGATCGCAGACGATGACAGCTTCGGGATTGCTCTCGGCGCATTGCTGCTCTTGGAAGCGTTGCTCATCGAGCAGTCCCTGCTGTTCGTGTCCCATCGGAGGGCGACCGTGCTCGATGACAAATGCGCGAAGCACTTCTGACACCAAAGCGCCCTTGGCGCCTTCAGCCAGCGCTACTGCCAAGGTGGTCTTTCCCGTGGATTCGCCGCCAATGCAGGCGACACGAAGCTGACCTGGCACTGTGCGAGAGTAATGCGCATGTCACGTCTGGGCTACGTAGGTGTGCTCGCCTGCATTCTTCTTGGCAGTGCCTGGCTGGAGATCGTCCTGAGGACGCATGTTCTGCGTCGAGGGCTGCGCCTGCTGCTGGCCTTGCTGCCCACACTGGTGGTGTTTGTCGCGTGGGATGCCTACGCAATTGCGCAAGGGCACTGGGATTTTGATCTGGATCGGGTGATCGGCTGGCGGGTGATCGCCGGAGTTCCTATCGATGAGGTGTTGTTCTTCATCATCGTGCCGCTGGCCGCAATCCTGACTCTCGAAGCAGTGCGTGCGGCGCGTGGTTGGTCGGCAGGTGACGAACAACAATGACCTACACCCAGCTTGGTCTCCTGGCCATCGCTTCAACGCTGATCATCGATCTGCTGATTCTGCGTACTCGACTCGTTACGCGAAAAGTGTTCTGGGTCTCGTACTCGATCATCGTGGTGTTTCAGCTGCTGACCAACGGGGCGCTCACCGGATTTCGCATCGTGCGGTACTCAGGGGAAGTGATCATCGGGTCGACCACTCCGGAAGACCAAGCCCCACCATTTCTGGGCGACGGGCGCGTGTTCTTCGCGCCAGTTGAGGATCTGATGTTCGGCTTTGCGTTGGTGCTGCTGACGCTGTCGATGTGGATCTGGTTGGGGCGCAAGGGTGTTCAGCGACTTCCCCTTGCCGGTCCACCTATGTGGCGCAAGAAGGACTAGAGCACGGCAGTGGCACCGGAGCCGAATTTGCGTCGGGCGCGCCTGGCGGCCATCCATGCTGGGGCGGCCACCTTGAGCCGACGAGCCATGGATACGCGAGCGCGCGTTTCGAATACCTCGTAGTCGATTCGCTCGATCTCATCGACGATGCCGCAGTAGAGCTCGCGGGCGGCATCAATACATGGCCGGGCCGCAGGATGCAGCATGGCAATGCCAATTCTTGATCGTTCTTCAAGCTGGCGAACTCGAGCGATCTGAAATGCCAGGGCTTGCTTGATCTCAGGTGTGGCTTTGCGCTGCTCGAGATCGGCTCGCGTCACACCGAACTGGGCGAGCTCATTCAAAGGCAGGTACACCCGCCCGCGATCGAGGTCCTCGTTGACATCGCGAATGAAGTTGGCCAGCTGAAAGGCGATGCCAAGATCGATTGCATACTCATAGGCAGCTTCGTGACTTGGTTCCAGGATCGGCACGACCTGCAGGCCGATTACTGCGGCGGATCCGTAGACGTAGGTGTGCAGGTCCTCATACGTCGCGTACTCAGTAATGGTCAGGTCCATCGTCATTGACTTGAAGAAGGCCTCGAAGTGCGCGCGCGGGATCTGCCAGCGCGCTGCTGTGTCGATGACGGCACTGATGATGGGCTCTGTGGAGGAGCGCTTGTCCAGGTCGGCAAAGAATCGAGCAGCCCACTGCTCAAGTCGTGCTTGTCGCTGGGCATCGCTTAGCGGGCTGCTCATGTCGTCAACGATCTCGTCTGCGTAACGGGCCAAGCCGTAGAGCGCGTGGACAAAGGGTCGTTTCGCTGGGGGCAGCAACAAGGTTGCGAGGTAGTACGTCTTGCCGTATTTGGCGTTCAGCGCTCGACATTGCTCGTAAGACGCGCGCAGCATCGGGTCAACGATGCCCGCTGCGTCGAGTTCGCGGCCGCTCATAATGGAGCCGGTGTCTTGACTCCGAGCACCAGTGCCCGCTCGCGGGGACTGGCAAGACTGATGATGGCCGCGGTTGCCAGGGCGAGCACGAAGGTGATGACGTCAGTGACATCCCAGACATTGTCTGCGGCGGTGCTGCTTTCAATCATGCCGTGAATGATCAGCACGATCGTCACGATGATCATGATGCGTCGCTCACGCAGATTAAGTCCGGATGCTGCGAACAGGGGCAGCGCCCACAGGACGTACCAGGGGTGCACGACAGCGCCGAGGAGCACGACGACGCCGAATGCCAAGGCCAAGCCTCGCAACGGTGTGCGGCGGTCAGACGTCACCAGCAACCAGACGATCACGGCGAGTGACAGGACTGTCCCCGCTGCTCGAACGATGCCGATTACTCCATAGGCGTCATCAGTGATGCCAAGCACTGTGGTGACTGCGCCGATCGCTTGACCCAACGCTGTTGTGGGCGACAGCCAGGTGAGCACTCCACCGGGTGTTCCAAAGGCAGCCGACAGCACTCCATAGCCGGCGCCAACCACCAGAAACATCACGATGATCGTCGCTGCTGCTGCCAATCCTGTGAGGAACAGGGATTTGAATTTGCGAGCCCAACTTGCGCCAAGCCCTGCGTACTGCAGTCCGATGAACGGCAATGCGATCAAACCGATGGGCTTGACCGTGACCGCCAGGCCGACAAGGCCAGCTGCCACAAGGCAGTGGTTGCGGGTGCCCAACCACAGTGCGAAAACGATCAAGCCGACCATCAGGGCGTCGTTGTGTGCGCCGGAGACGAAATGCATGATGACCAGGGGGTTCAACACGCCAACCCATAGCGCCATCGCGCCATCAACTCCGTATGCCTTGGCAAGTTTTGGCAAGAACACCGCGAGAAGTGCCAGGCCGATCAGACTTGTGAAGCGCAGCAGGATGCCTGCAAGGTAGGCATTGGGGTGCGCGATGCTCGCGACAGCGCGCTCGATGAAGAGAAAAGCTGGACCGTATGGCGTTGGGGATTCGGTCCACATTGGATCAGCACCAATGTCGAACCAACCCGGCAGGCTTCCCACGCCCACGGTTGTCGGGTCCGCACCTGCTTGAAACAGCCGCCCTTGCGCGTAGTAGGAGTACACGTCTCGGCTGAACAACGGGGGAGCAAGCACCAGGGGTGCCGCCCACATCGCCAGCACCCATTGCAGTTGGCGGATTGGCCAGGCGCCGACATGCAGGAGATCTGCACCAATCAGGAGCCAGGCTTGCAGCAGGACTGCGAGTCCAAGAAGCACCAGACTGCGCGCGATCATCGACCCCGTCGTTGAGCCACGCATGGAATCGACAATTGGTGCAGTGAGCAGCTCAGTCGTGCCGGGCAGCCAGCCCACGCCGAGCGCTCCAATGGCAATGCAGGTGGTACCCAGAAGACCTGGAAGCCCATGACGCAACAGCAGATGCGACGTCGGAAGTGACGGCGGGGCTGCTGCCTCAGTCACGACTTCGGATCCCGGTACCCATGATGCGCTCGGCAGCAAGTTTCCCAGAGATCAGCACCATCGGCACACCCACGCCAGGCCGGGTTCCAGAGCCTGTGAAGACGATGTTCTGGCCCCACAGGTTGCTCGGCCGAAAAGGGCCGGTCTGCAAGAAAGTGTGCGACGAGGCGAAGGGAGCGCCGCGTTCCATCCCTCGATGCTGCCAGTCCAATGGAGTTGTGATGTCTTCCACCTCGATATGTGCAGTGAAATCTCGATATCCACGGGCTTCCAGGATCCGGCACACCTCATCGCGGTACCGGGGCGCGGTGCTCTTCCAGTCGATGTCTGCATCCAGGTTCGGCGTGGGAAGGAGGATGTAGTAGATCTCCTTGCCGGGAGGAGCAAGCGTTGGATCCGAATACGTGGGATTGGTCACGAGCAGACTCGGGTCGCTCATCAGCCGCTTGTCCTTGATGATGTCGTCAAAGACACCGCGCCAGGCCCGGCCAAAGTGGATGTTGTGGTGCGCGATTGATTCGTAGTGGGCAGATGACCCGGCCAACATGAGAAAGCAAGACGGCGAGTACTTCAGTCGGCGAATTGACCATGGCTGAATACCGAGCAAATCGCGAAAGGCAACAGGCACATCTGGGTTGAGTACGACGGCGTCCGCCCGGATGCGCTCGCCCTCGGTCGTGATCACAGCTGTGGCGCGGTCTCCAGCTCGCTCCACATGTGCGACTTCAACGCCATATCGAAACTTGACTCCGTGTGCGGCCGCAGCGGCGGCCATCGCCTGGGGCACGGCATTCATGCCGCCCTTTGGCACGAACACTCCAGCAACAGAATCCATATAGGCGATGACTGCATAGATAGCGAGCGCGTCGTAGGGCGAAAGGCCTGCGTACATGGACTGGAAGGAGAACACCCGCTGCGTTCGTGGATCTCTGAGATACTGCTCGACCTTGGGCGCCAGTCGACGAAATGCGCCAATCGAGACCAGCCGAGCCAGATTGCCGGTAAGCAGATCGACTGGGGAGTCAATATTGCGATCGATGAAGTCCGACATTTCGTATCGATAGAGCGCAGAGACGAACTCCACGTACTTGCGGTAGCCGGCTGCTTCTGCTGGACCGATGACGGAAGTGATCTCCTGTGCCATGCGATCGGTGTCTGAGTAGACGTCCATCACCGATCCATCTGGGTAGAAGGCCCGGTAGAGAGTGTCCAGCGGCTCCAGAGTCAGCCAAGTGTCCATGTCCTCCCCGAGAGCGTTGAAGCAGTCAGCAATCAACCCAGGCATGGTCAATACCGTTGGTCCGGTATCGAATTCGTAGCTCCCATCAGCGGTGGGTGTGCTGATCCGCCCAGCGCGCCCCCCGGGGATCAATGCGCGTTCCAGCACTGTCACGGATCGGCCACTGCCAGCCAGATGCATAGCCGCGCTGAGTCCGCCAAGGCCAGCACCAACGATGACGATCTCGTCCGTGGCCCCCTTGACCATTCTCATGGGCGCGAGTGGATTGATCTTCAACTTATTTGTCCCGTCGAGTCGCTGCATCAGCCAATGCCAGGAATGCGCTTCGGCCTTCTGCACTGATGGCTGCGTGAGCAATCGATTCGAGTGCTGCGTTTGTTCCCGCGGCGATCAGGGCCTCGGTGGCATCCAGAGCACCAGTGTTGACCAGGATTTGGCGAAGCTGGTCGATCTCTTCGGCGCCCAGTTCAGCATTGCCTAGGTGCTTTTGCAGGACTCCGGCTTGCTGTGCCGAGGCTCGTTCAAATGCCAGGGCAATCATCACGGTGCGCTTACCTTCGCGGAGATCGTCCCCTGCGGGCTTGCCGGTCTCTGCAGGGTCGCCGAACACCCCCAGCACGTCGTCGCGCAATTGGAAGGCCTCGCCCAGCGCAAGGCCGAAATCGGTGTAGGACCTGAAGATCGCTGGACTGGCATCTGCCAATGCGGCACCCAGATGCAAGGGTCGCTCAATGGTGTACTTCGCCGATTTGAATCGCACCACCGTTCGCGCACGTTGCAGGGAGGACTCTGCGCGAGCCTGCTCGAGCAGATCCAGATACTGCCCGGCCATCAGTTCGGTGCGCATGACGTCAAAGATCGGCTTGGATCGCAGAATCGACTCAGCCGGCAGGCCCGACTCGAATAGCAGTTGGTCTGCCCACGCCAGACAGAGATCGCCGAGCAGGATCGCTGCACCGATGCCAAACATGGTCGAACTTCCGCTTCGATGCTCGCGCTCATGTTCAGCCTGGAAGCGGCGGTGGGCCGCAGGAAGTCCTCGACGGGTGTCTGATCCATCCATCACATCGTCATGGATCAGAGCGCAGGCCTGAAGGAATTCAAGTGAGGTAGCAGCGCGCAGCATCTGGGCGTCAAGGGCCGCAATATCCTGCTCTTGCGCAGCTGCACGCCATCCCCAGTAGCAAAAGGCCGGGCGAAATCGCTTGCCGCCCCGCATCAGCCCTGTCAACGCGATCATCAGCGAATCGAGGTCAGGACTGATCTCCATGAGAGTGGATTGTTCGTGAGTCAGTACTGCATCAACGATCGATTGAACGCCATCGCGAAATTGCGAAGGGTCCAGATATTGATCCTGAATCGGTTGCATGATGACTGAGCCTAAAGGTTTGTCTCTTGGCCGCCCCTTAGGCTTAGCGCCATGACCCACGCAGCCAAGAGCGCCAATTTGGCTGACATCCTCCGGACTGGTGGGCAGTCCTTCTCTTTCGAGCTCTTTCCTCCCAAGACCGACGATGGTGAGCGAGCGCTGTGGCAGACGGTTCGCGAGTTGGAGCGGCTGAGCCCGACTTTCGTCTCGGTCACCTACGGCGCGGGCGGAACAACTCGCGATCGCACCGTCCGGATCACTGAGGAGATTGCTGAGCAGACCACCTTGATGCCGGTGGGTCATCTCACCTGCGTTGCATCCACGCGGGACGAGATCCGCGATGTGATTGCCGAATACGCAGCTGCAGGTGTGCGCACGATTCTGGCCCTGCGGGGAGATCCGCCTGGCGGACCAATGGCCCCTTGGGTGCCTCACCCCGGCGGGGTGGAGCATGCCGACGAATTGGTCGCCTTGATCAAGGGCCTTGGCGATTTCACCGTGGGAGTGGCGGCTTTCCCCGATGGGCATCCCGCCTCGATCGACCACGAGGCCGATGCGCGCGTGCTTGCGGCCAAGCAGGACGCCGGCGCCGAGTTTGCCATCACACAGTTCTTTTTCCGCGCGCGTGACTACTTTGATCTGGTTGAGCGGGCGCGTGCCCATGGCTGCACTATGCCAATCATCCCAGGTCTGATGCCGGTCACCAATGTCGCGCAGATCTCGCGGTTCGCTGAGTTGTCGGGCGCGGCCTTTCCAACTGAATTGCTGGGTCGCTTCGAAGTGGTCAAGGACGATGACCACGCAGTGCGTGAACTTGGTGTGGAGATCGCCACAGCGCTCTCAGCTGAGCTCCTGAGTCACGGTGCTCCAGGTCTGCACTTCTACACGCTCAACAGGTCTACCTCTACGGCTCGGGTGTACGAGTCACTGGGCTTGGGTTCTCGGTAGTCGCTGATGACGCTGGAGACTCTCGCCCCAGCGTTACTCGTCGGGGCTTCAATCGTTCTCGTATCGATTCTTGGCGTGCGCTTTGCCGGGCGCCTGGGTGTGCCTGGTCTGCTCCTCTATTTGGGACTGGGCCTTGTCCTGGGCACTGTCTTTCCGGACTTGAGTTTCAACGACGCTGAGCTCGGAGTGATTCTGGGCTATGTCGCCTTGATCTTGATTCTGGCTCAAGGCGGATTGACGACTCGCATGAGTGAACTGCGACCGGTGTTGTGGCCGGCGCTGGCGCTGGCTTCCGTCGGAGTTCTCGTCAGTATTGCTGTCGTTGCGCTGCCATTGATCTTCCTGCTGAAGATGGAAACGCAGCATGCCTTGCTGTTGGCCACCGTGCTGGCTGCCACCGATGCCGCAGCTGTGTTCTCCGTGCTGCGAAAACTGAGACTGTCTCCGCGCCTTCGTGCCTTGTTGGAAGGCGAGGCAGGATTCAATGACGCACCAGTAGTCGTCCTGGTGAGCGTCATCGCCAGTGGCGCATTTGGAAGTGATCCGTGGTGGTCCATTGCCTTGTTGATCCTCGTTGAGCTCATCGGCGGTGCTGCCATTGGCATTCTTGGTGGCCTTGCCTCGCGCTGGCTGCTGCCTCGTTTGGCATTGCCGTCTGTGGGCTTGTACCCGATTGCCGCCATGGCATTGCTGGTCGCCACGTATGGCGCTGCTGCGCAGTTGCACACCTCGGGCTTCATGGCGGTCTATGTCGCTGCGGTGCTCATCGGCTCAGCATCCAGGCTGCCGCACCGCCGCTCAATCATCGGCTTTGCCGATGGGCTCGGTTGGATTGCCGAGATCGGGCTTTTCGTCATGCTGGGACTACTGGCCGATGTGCATCGCCTGCCGGAAGCTCTGGGCGTAGCAGTTGTCGCGGGACTCTTGTCGGTATTGCTGGCTCGACCACTTGCGGCATTCATCTCGCTGACTCCATTTGGCTGGGGATTGAACGAGCGAATATTTGTCGGCGCCGCTGGCCTGCGCGGCGCAGTGCCCATCGTCTTCGCAGCGATTCCGCTCGGACTTTCCGTAAGCGGTTCAGAGGAAGTATTCGATGAAACCCTCCTCGTGGTGCTCGCACTCTTGGTTCTGCAGACGCCGTTCCTGCCGCTGATCGCTCGCAGACTCGGACTGAGCCTGCCCGATGAAGCCGCCGAACTCGAAGTCGAGAATGCCCCCCTTGACGCCATGAATGCCGTGGTGCTGGCAATGGACATTCAAAGTGAGTCCGGCTTGGTAGGCATCTTCGTGAGTGAACTCGGCCTGCCGCATGGCGCCGTTGTCTCCCTCGTCGTGCGTGACGGCGAGCCGATCCCGATCGATGCCCATTCGCGACTGCGCTCGCACGATCGCATCTTGGTGGTCTGCCCGGGATCTGCGCGTATTACTACGGAAGAACGCTTGCGCATCCTGTCCAAGGATGGCCGCTTGGCCACTTGGGTGCGCGATCCGATTGAAGTGCGGGCGCACCCGGTCAAGCAGTCATGGCCGCGGCTCCTGATCAAGAAGATCGAAGCTAGCGTTTCGCGCGACCAATAGATTCAGCAACGAGTTCGGCGCCCATGCCCACGAGCGGGAGACCGCCTCCTGGGTGCGCTGAGCCGCCCACCAGAAACAGTCCGGGCACGGGGGAGGCGTTTGCTGGCCGCCTGAACGTCGACATTGATCCGCTGCTGGCCATGCCATAGATGGCACCGGCGGGTGCCGCGACCTCGTCCTCGAGATCGGCAGGCGTTTGAATCTGCTGCCAGAGAATGCGATCTCGCAGATCTGTCCCACGTCCTGCGAGTTCGGCCAGCACCTGGTTGCCGTATTTCTCAGCGAGCCCTGGCGCCCGCCAATTGACTGTGCCGACCTCGCCGGTCGTGCTGTGTCGTGGCGCATTGACCAGCAGGAACCATGATTCGTGATGATCATCTGGACGCATGAGCGGGTCATCAGGTACGCATGCATAGATCGTCGGACTGTTGTTGAGAATCGGGTGCGACGCGAAGAGTTGATCAAATTCGGCATTCGGATCGGGGCCGAACCACACATTGTGATGAGCCAATCCAGATGTGCGACCTCGAACGGCAAGCAACATGACGAAACCGGCAAAGGAAGGGTCCTGCCGGCCAAGTCTGCGGGTGATGCCAGACGTCAGCGAGCTCTTTGGCAGCAGTGAGGAGTACAGATGCAAGGCATCTGCGTCAGAAACAACGATGTCCGCTGGCAGTTCTTCGCCATCAGCCAGAGAGACGCTGGCCACTGCCTCCTTATGCAGGGCGATGGAAGCAACGCGAGCATTGGTGCGAATCTGAACACCGCGCTCATGTGCCCGCTCTCCCATGACAGTGGCCAAGGTGCCGACTCCACCACCGATATGCCAGATGCCGAAGGTCTGCTCGATGAATGGGATGGTGGCAAGTGCCGCCGGTGCTCTTCTAGGGTCGCTGCCCGTGTACGTGGCATAGCGATCGAGCAAGGTGACCAGGCGAGGGTCAGTGAAGCTGCTGCGACCAAGCTTTTGCAATGAAGTGAAGGGCCCGATTGTGCGTACGTCCTTGACTTTGCGCGTCAGGCGGGCGGCGCTGCGCCAGCCGTCCAATGGGGATTGCAACAGCGGGGCGCGAGTGAGCTGCCACATCTGACTGGCCCTTTGCATCACTGCAAGCCATTCGGCACCTGCGCTTACGCCAAATGCTTCACCGATGGCGCTTGCTGCTTTGCCAACGCCCACCCCTGGCAGGACCAGCTCACTTCCGTCGGCGAAGCGATAGAAGAATCCCGGCTCCACCTCCTGAAGATCCACGGAGTCCTCGAGTGCCGCACCAGTCTTCAGGAACAGATCGCGATACACCGCTGGGAGTGTGAACAGCGAGGGACCAGTGTCGAAGGAGAAGCCCTCGTGACGAAGGGTGTGCAGCTTGCCGCCGATGCGAGACCCCTGCTCGACGATCATCACATCGTGGCCTTTGACCGCCAGGCGGGCAGCCACCGCAAGCCCACCGACCCCTGCGCCGATCACGATGATGCGACTCATCAGACGGCGCGACCCTTCCAGGTGTTGGATCCCTGCAGATGGCGACGCCATGAGATGGCATTGATGGCGATGAATGCGGAGACAGACGCAGGGTGGAGTGCGCTGTCTGGCCACACGCGCGTTCCCATGCGTCGCGCGACGACTGTTCTGCTGAACGTGCCTGCCGCATAGCCCAAGGCGCCGACTGCCCGTACGGTCGCAGACCGTGTGGTGATTGCGGCCAGCGGAGGAGCAATGAAGGCCACGAACAGCAAGGCATTGACCCCGATCGAGCCGATGGGTGTTCCGAAAGCGGCCCACAGTGACTTCGCATATCCGTCGACCGTTTGGTCAGCGCTTTCATACATCTCGCATGATGCAAGGTCGGAGCCGTCCATGGTGCAGGTGCGCAAGCCCGCATTCTTGAATGCGCGCATCAAGGCCACATCCTCGAGCACTGCCGTGGCAACTGACGCGTGTCCGCCAACTGCTCGATAGGCGTGGGCATCCATCACCAGGAACTGACCATTGGCGGCAGCCAGAGAGGGACGGGTGGATCGCTCTGCCCATTGCAGAGGCAAGAGCGCGCACCACGACCACGTGACAAGTGGCTGAGTCAATCGGCCCAGCCAGTGAGCGGCCAATTGCCGAGGGTATGGGGAAATCAATGCGAAGTCATTCGCGCGCAAGGCTCGCACGCTGGCTCGAATCGCATCGGGCGAGAGCTCAACATCGGAGTCCATGAACACCAACACCGAGCCGCTGGCCTTGTCGGCAAGCAATGAGCAGGCCCAGGACTTGCCAAGCCAGTTGCCGGGTGGGTCTTCAGTGTTCGACATGAGTTGAACGCGCCCGTCAGCAATTGAATTGACCACTGCTGAGGTCTCGTCAGTGGAATTGTCGTCGAGCACGATGACTTCCAGTTTGGGAATGCCTGCTTGCGACAGCACGCTTGCAAGGGCCGCAGCGATGACTCGTTCTTCATCGCGTGCCGGAATCAGCACGCTTACGAGTTCGTCCACCGGCGGAACTTGCGCGTTCGGCTTGCGGAGTCTTTGCAGATTGAGAACCGTGTGGGCGGCTATGCCGATCGCTATCACTGTGCCAACAGTCGTGATCCGTTTCATCACCACTGTGGCTGGCTCCAACTGCGCCACCACCACGGAATGATGATGGCGCCCATGATGATGCCACCCCACAGGGCCACGCCAACTCGATCGAAGAACACCAACGCTGCGAGCACATTGGAGAGGTAGATCCAGCTGAGCATCGCCGCCGGTGCGCCGTCCTTGGATACCCGACGCGGCAGCCGATCAAGCAGCCAGATCAGCAGGAAGGCGGTCAGGAGCCAGCCTAAGAAGTTCTGCAGCGGAATGCCTTCGATGCCAGGCAAGTACCAGCCGATGTTGGACCAGGTCCAGTAGCCCTCGCTGACCATCTGCGGATCCAAGAACAGATCCCAAGCGGCAAAAAGCACTCCGCCGATCAAGGTGGTGGTCAGCGGATCTGCTGCGAGTCGCTGGGCGGCGAGCAGGCAGGGGTAGGCCATACCCGCCCACGCCAATGGAATGAGCAAGGGCACTCCAAAGAGTGCAGGGCCTAGTGCGCCGCTATAGGTATACGAGCCAAAAGGGAACTGAGTGGTCACGCCAAGCAGCTCAACGAGATAGCTCAGGCCCAATGAGATACCCAGAAATTGCACAGTCCACATCAGGCGGCGCGATTGCAGTGCATGGCTGGTACTTGCCCCAAAGAAGGACAGCACCGACACGATAGTCAAGGCTGTGCGCAGGCCGTCACTGGTCAGCACCCAGAGGATCTGCGCGGTGATGCCCAGCGCAAGAAGAGCCCACGGAACATAAGGAGCCCAAGGCGGAAGACTCCCACCGCGATCAGCGTGGCGTCCGGTGTAGATGCGCACGCTCATGTCGCGAAGTCTAGGGCGAGACCGTGAGGGCAGGACTTGGACTAAATCCCATCAGCGCTGCGTGTGGTGTCCGCCCATGCCTGCCATTCGGCCAGACGCTTCTCGTAGGCGCTCACCGCCATGGTGAGTGCGAAACTTGAGAGCAGGAGACGCAACGGCGGCTGCTCGGCGTCAACTACAGCGAAGAGCGCCGCATTAGTGGCCTCGGCCGGCGGGGTTTGTCGTCGGGCAGCAACGCGAGCCGCACGGAAGGACTCATAGTGCGGCAGCTCTCCGGAGTGTGCTGCTGAATCGCCGCTCCAGTCAGTGTCGAAGCCGGCCGGTTCAATGATGGTGACCTTGATGCCAAAGCCGGCGACCTCCTGCGAAAGGGCTTCACTCATAGCCTCCAAAGCCCACTTGGATGCGTTGTACATGCCGATGCCGGGAAAGGCCGCGACGCCGCCAACACTGGATATTTGCACGATGTGCCCGGATCCCTGCTCGCGCATGATGGGAATGGCAGCTTGGGTGATCCACAGCGCGCCGAAGAAGTTGGTCTCCATCTGTGAACGAACGTCGTCTTCCGTGATCTCCTCGACGTAGCCGAAGTGTCCAAATCCGGCGTTGTTGACCACGACATCCAGTCGCTCGAAGTACTCGTGTGCCTGACGGACAGCGGCGAAATCAAGCTCGCGTTCGGTGACATCAAGTTGCAGTGGCAGGAACGCATCGCGGTACTTGGTTGCGATGTCGGCGACACTAGTCAAGTCGCGGACTGTGCCAGCAACGCGATCGCCGCGCTCTAGGGCGGCTATGGCCCATGAGCGACCGAAGCCTCGAGATACGCCCGTGATGAACCAAACCTTGCTCATGCTGTGTCCTTAGGTAGATTGATCGGACCATACCGACCGTGGAGTCCGCCATGCCAACCATCGCATTGACCGCAGACAACTTCGAACAGAAGGCAATTGGCGCGGGCATCACCATCGTAGATTTCTGGGCCGAGTGGTGCGGCCCCTGTCGCAATTTCGCGCCGGTCTTTGAGGCTGCTTCCAATCTGCATGCCGACATCACCTTCGGCAAGGTTGATACCGAGGCAGAGCGTGAACTCTCGTCCAGTGCACAGATCAGCAGCATTCCCACGCTGATGGTGTTTCGCGATGGCATCCTGATCTATCGCGAAGCGGGTGCGCTTCCGGCCCCGCAGTTCGAGGAACTGATTGCGTCGGTGCGGGCACTGGACATGGATCAAGTGCGCGAGCAGGTGGCAAAGCAGACTGATGGTGGTATCGAGATGCTGTCCGCGCGCGACTTCATGCAACGCGTGATCCACACGGGTGCTGTATTGCTCGATGTGCGCACGCCTGATGAATACGCGGCCGGACATGTGGCAGGTGCTCAGTTGATTGATGTGCAGCAGCCCGATTTCGGCATGAACATCGCGAGCTTGGATCCTTCAGTTCCGTACGCGATCTACTGCCGCGCTGGTGTGCGCGCAACTGTCGCCGCAGAGCAGATGCAGATTGCCGGATTTCCGCAGTTGATCGTGCTGACACCGGGCGGCTTCGCTGACCTGGCCGAGTTGGGGGTACCGACCGAGTAGTTCTGCGTTTGCCGATTCCTGGGCAACGAACGTGACAGGCTGCTGGCATGTTGACGATGTCGCAATATCAATCGGCGATTGAGCAGTACTCCGGACAATTCCTGGAGGTCGTTCAATCGTCAGACCTGAATTCGCCAGTGCCTTCTTGTCCGGGCTGGACGATGGCGGATCTCACGCAGCACCTTTCGGGAACGCAGCGCTGGTCGACTGAGATTGTGCGCACCGGCACTCGTGCCGAGCTTCCGGTCGGTCCATTGGATCGAGCAGGTCTTGAACTGTGGTTCAGTGACGGAGCGCGTGGACTGGTCCAAACATTGCGCGAGATTGACCCGCAACAGCCGACTTGGAACTTCGGACCTGAGCCGAGGGTGGCATCCTTCTGGTCGCGTCGTCAGGCCCACGAGGCAGCCGTGCATCTGTGGGATGCGATGAATGCTCAAGGTCGGCCATTTGAGATCGAACCCAAGTTGGCAGCTGACGGCATCGATGAGGTGTGCACGGTGTTTCTCTACATGAAGCTTCGGCACGCAAGCCTGCCGGACTGGGCGCCGGCACTCACCTTCATTCCCACTGATGTTGCCGATTGTGCTGTCCAGCTCAAGGCTTCCCATCGTGAGCTGGCCGACGCGCCGCACGTGACTCTTCGCGGGTCTGCGCACGATCTCCTGCTTGCCCTCTGGGGCCGCCGAGACCTGCAGGGGATCCAGATCGAAGGGGACGCGGCGCTTGCATCGGCACTCCTGGCCTCAGGCATAACCCCGTAATTGCCGAATTCCGGGTGGGATTGACGACTGTCAGGGCCTCGAGCTAACCTTACTCTTGTTCGAACACATGTTCGAACACTCTGGGAGTTCAGGATTCGCGGCTTGGCCTCCGAGGGGACTTACTCGCATCGCCGGGTTCGCTTCGACCCCGGGCTCGGCGATGCGAGGAGTCAGGGGCTTTGCCCCGGGTCGAGGGTCCGGTACCAGCCCCGATCAAGGAGATAGCGATGACTGCACTGGTTGATTCCACCCATGCGATTGCTTTGCCTGCCGCCACATATGAACTGATCTCGGCCTCCCGCCGCAGCCTGACTGAGGCCATGGTTGCTGGCACAGCCGCTGATCGGTACGCGGCAGCCCACCTTGCCGCCCTGCGAGCTGCGGCTGCGGTGCTGGCGGCTCGCGGCCGACGTAGAGCCCGAAGTCGAGTGCGCAGTGTCTGGCTTGTCCTGCCGGAGGTCGCAGTTGAACTGTCCGAGTGGGCAGGCTTCTTCGCCGCCGGTGCCCGTAAGCGTGCTCTGGCTGAAGCAGGAGTTCCCTGTGTCACCGCCCGGGAAGCCGATGACCTGGTGCGCGAGGCGGAGAGCTTTGTTGAGCGAGTGGTCTCCTGTCTTGGGGTTGCGCACCAACCCACCCTGCCTACTGGCTTTCGCGTCGCTACTGACGCAGCGGAACTTTCGACTGACTGATCCCGACAGTCAGTGCTCGTACGTCCGAGTTTCAACGCATCAGGAGCCCAATGATTGTCTGCAAGAAGGCCACCTTGCCTGGCCAACCCCACTCGACAATGCAGCCACAATGGTCCGTGTGAGCCGCAATCAAGTCCGACGATCAACCGGAGTCTCCGGAGTCGGGCAGGACGACTCCGGATGCACGATCCTGCACGTCGATATGGATGCCTTCTTCGCGCTGGTGGAGTTGCGCTCTCGACCTGACCTGCGTGGCAAGCCAGTGATCGTTGGCGGTGGTGGCAATCGCGGCGTTGTGCTGTCGGCAACCTATGAAGCTCGCGCTATGGGGGTGCACTCAGCAATGCCGATGAGCCGTGCCCGTCGACTTGCACCAACAGCCGTGATTTTGCCCCCGCATCATTCGCACTACTCCGAGGTGAGTGCATCGATCATGGCCCTGTTCGCTTCGGTCACACCAATCGTGGAGCCCTTGAGTCTTGATGAGGCATTCCTGGACATCAGTGGCAGCGTGCGAAGCATGGGCAGCCCGCGTCAGATTGCTGAATCAATTCGGGCTCGAGTCAACGATGAACAGGGCATCACCTGTTCGGTTGGTATCGCCTCCACCAAATTTGTTGCCAAACTCGCATCGACCCGAGCGAAACCTGACGGTCTGATGATCGTGCCGGCCGATGAGGTGCTGGCGTTCCTGCATCCATTGCCCGTAAACGCTCTGTGGGGAGTGGGGGAGCGCACTGAAGAGCAGCTCACTCGACTTGGCCTGCGCACTGTCGGCGATATTGCCCATACTCCAATGGCCACCCTGCAGCGCGCGCTTGGCAATGCCAGCGGCTCGCATCTGCATGAACTGTCCTGGGGTCGTGATCCACGATCCGTCACTGCACATGTTCCTGATCGAAGTATTGGTGCTGAAGAGACCTTTGTTGAAGATCTCGATGATGCATCCGCAATCAATGCCCACCTCCTTGGGCTGAGCGATCAAGTCGGCAGTCGCTTGCGCAGGTCAGGTCGTGTTGCACGTTCAGTGCACCTGAAGGTGCGGTTCTCGGATTTCAACACCATCACTCGATCCAAGACTCTGCGCGAATCCACTGATATCACTCATGAAATCTACGAAGTCGTCCGTCAGTTGTTCGCTGCACTTGGGGCAGGTCATTCGCGAGTACGCCTCGTGGGAGTGCGCGTTGACGGGCTCAGTGAATCGGAAGGCGCTGCGCAGCAGTTGATGCTCGGCGAACCTGAACGCGGGCGCCGCGATGCTGAAGTTGCCGTTGATCAATTGCGCGCGCGATTTGGTCCGGGGGCTGTTCGCCCCGGTCGTCTGATTGATCCTGCCTCGGAGTAGTCGCTGAGTCGTTGCTGAGCAAAGCGCGTCAGTGGCGAATATGCACACAATGTGTTCCCATGGACCATGGCTGATGCGTCCAAAGCTGAGCGCGGCACACCGATTGGCCGGCGGATTGTTCTTGGCATGGTTGGTCTGGGCGCAGTTGGCATCGCTGCGGGCAAATGGATTTCAGCTGGCATCAGCGATGTCGTCAGTGCAACAGTTCCCGGTCTGGCCTCGGTTATCCCAGCAGCTGGTGGCTTTCGCATCTACACCGTCACCGACGGATATCCCAGCTATGACGGAGCGAAGTATCGCCTTGCTGTCACTGGGTTGGTCGAGCGGCCTTTGAGTCTGAGCCTGAAGGATCTGGCAGCCATGAAGCAGACGGGATTAACCAAGGACTTCCAATGCGTCACCGGTTGGCGAGTGGAGAGCGTGCCATGGTCTGGCGTACTCCTTCGTGATGTGCTCGATGCTGCTGGAGTCAAAAGCGATGCCACTGCCATCAGTTTCGCTTCCTTTGATGGCGTCTACACCGAGTCACTCACTCTTGAACAAGCCATGAAGGATCAGGTGCTCGTCGCCACATCGATGTATGGCACGCCTCTTGAAACTCAGCATGGCGCTCCGGTGCGGCTGTACGTCGTGCCGATGTACGGATACAAATCGATCAAATGGCTGGATGCCATCGTGGTGACGGACAAAGTTGAGCCTGGCTACTGGGAACGCCGCGGTTATGACATTGATGCATATATCGGCGCTTCCAATGGTGGCGATGAGGATCCCAATGTTTAATGCCAGGCGAGCCGAAGGCGAAGTGACGATCAGTCGCTTCAGCTCAGCTGAGCGTTGGGCGCATCGCTCGATCGCCATTCTCACGATCCCCTTGCTGATCACGGCCGCACTGCTATACATCCCAGATTTCGCGAGCCTTGTCGGCAACCGCCAGATCGTGCGCGTGATTCACGAGGTTGCTGGATTCGCCTTGCCGATTCCAATTCTCCTGGCAATCTTCTCGCGCGCCTTTCGCGATGACACCTCGCGCTTGAACCGTTTCAAGCCGTCCGATTGGCAATGGCTGCGCAGTAGATCGCGAAGGCTTGGTGCCATCCCGGTAGGCAAATTCAATGCCGGCCAGAAACTCAATGCGGCATTCACCCTTGGCTGGATCATCGTGATGTTCGCGACAGGTTTCATGATGTTCTTCAGCAGTCACTTCAGCGACCTGTTTCGCACAGGTGCCACCTTCGTGCACGACTGGCTCGCTTTGGCAGTGTTCGTTGTGGTGATGGGGCACATCTACATGGCATTCAACGACACAACTGCCCGGCTCGGCATGCGCACCGGCTCGGTGCCCCTGACCTGGGCCATTCGAGAGCATCGGGAGTGGGCATTGGAGGCGTCCGACCCAGTCGCCGCTCCTCCCACGGCCCCAACTGAGTGACTGATTTTGGGGCCGTGGTCTCCTGAATCGACCGTCGCGCTTAGGCTCGTAAGGACTTGCCCAGAAATCGGGCCAGGACAGTCTCGCAACTCTTGGACTGGTCTGGGTTTCGAATTCTGGGTGGAACGCCTATTCTTAGGTCACAAGCGAAGGAAGGGGGTCCTGCAATGCCGCTATCAGAGCATGAGCAGCGACTACTCGAGCAGATGGAGCGAGCGCTCTACGAAGACGACCCCAAATTCGCTACCAGCCTGCGTTCAAGCTCGATGGCTCGTGCCTCACGAGGCCGTGCAGCCTTTGGCGTACTGGTTGTTTTCGCTGGAATCGCTTTGCTTGTGACCAGCATGGCCCTGCAGGCAACTCCGCTTGGCATCATTGGTTTTGCTGTGATGCTGGTAGGCGCTGTGCTCGTGTACACCGCATTTCAGAGCCCCCGCGTGAGCGCCGAGACTGCAGAGGCAGCTCAAGGGGCCCCCAAGGCTCCTTCCTCCAAGACCTCCTTCATGGACCGGGTTGAGGGTCGCTGGCGCAAGCGTCAGGGCGACGAGTAGTTCACTGCTTGTTTGGGTCTGCGCTTATCGGCGGTGCCATCTGACAAGTGCGCACTGCTGTTCGGTTGACAAATCGATCCGCAATCCAACGCACAACCTCTGGGCCGATGGTTTCGGCGGTGAGTTGATGTGAGACTTCACCGATCCACAGGGTGCTGATGCTGGATCCGGCCGTGCACCACCGTTCCTGCAGGAGCGCATTAGGCCAGGCGAGCACCACTTGATCGGCTGTGCTCTGGCCCACAAATACGGGCATGGACGCTGGCAATGGAGCAGGTGTCTGCGCCAGACCCATGGCCTTCCAACTCGAATTCAGGCTTGGATCTTCAACGAAGAAGGTCTGCCCCAACGCCAGTCTGGCGAGCAGTTGAACCATGAGCGTCTTGCTCGCTACGCATTCCTGGGCAAGCTCAGCTGCGTTGTCAATGCCTTGTTGTGAGACGACACCTTCCAACGGCAGGGAGGCATTGACCACTGGCCACGACTGCACGACCTCCGGACCGATGCCCCAGCCGACGGCGGTATGCCATGGGGCACCCATGATCTGGTTGAGTTCCGCAGCTGGCGCGGCCGCTGCGACACCCAGCAGTTGAAGTTCCGGTGCTAGCTCTGGGGCGAGATGGCCAGACCACAACGCGCTATGGCCGCCTTGCGAGTGCCCCCAAACGACGTAGCGGTTGCCCGCTTGTGCGTCGACCAGATTGCGTGCGGCACGAACAGAATTGACGACATCGCGGACCTCCGCTTCAGCAACGAGATACAGATTGGGGCCAGGCGTGCCAAGTCCGGCGTAATCCGTGGCCGTCACGATCCAGCCGAGTTTCATCATCTGATTCAGCCAGTTCGTCGTGTCACCGAGCGGTGTCATGGATCGCGAAGGGGCGCATTGTGCTCCCTGCCCAAGAGTTCCGTGAGCCCAAGCCACGATTGGCCGGCCTTGGGAAGGAGCGGGGGAAGTGGGGACGAACACCATTCCGCTGGACACCGCTGGTGAGCCATCTGGTCGCTGAGTTGAGTACAACACGCGGTAACTCGCTGCCCCTGGCACTGACACCCCCAGTGGCTCACTGCGAATAAGGGTGCCGGGAACTGCCGGGATCAATGTCGGCGGTTGGTAGAAGGGTGCGAGCCAGTCTTGCCGCTCCTGAGTTGCACGCCACTGTGAGCCGACAAAGGCAACGCCGAGCATGGCCGCAATCAGGCCGATTGCTCCAAGAATCAACAGCACGCGTTTCATCAAATCCCCACCTCGCAGGTCGGCACTGTACGGGAGCCCAGGGCCGGATGTTCTGGTCATGCATCGCGGTGGGGGATATGCCCGAAACGCCAGCCTCAAATGGTTGACGGTGGAGGAAAGTGGAGTACAGTGGCGCCACTTGGAGGTGCTGGGTAGTCCAGTGGGACTTATGGGGCTGGTGTGACTCATGAGATGAGGGGAGGTGGGGAATGTTTCTTGGTACCCACGCGCCCCGCCTGGACGACAAAGCCCGACTGGTGCTCCCGGCCAAATTTCGTGAGGGATTTGCCGGGGGACTGGTGATGGCCAAAGGCCAGGATCGCTCGATTGTGGTCTGGCCGGCGGCGGAGTTTGCCGCCCACGCTGAGCGCCTCAATGAAGCCTCGCGATCAGATGCCAAGGTGCGCGCCTACCTGCGCGTGCTGTTCTCAGGTGCCTTTGACGATGTGCCAGACAAGCAGGGTCGAGTCACAGTGCCTGCCGCCCTTCGGGAGTACGCAGGTCTGGATCGTGAAGTCGTGGTCGTAGGCAACGGGACCACAGTTGAAATCTGGGACGCACAGGCCTGGGAGAACTACCTCAACAGCCAAGAGGACGCCTACTCCGATATCAGCGAGGAGGTTGTGCCGGGAATTCTCTAATTCACGCGGTGAGGCCTCCTCCCGCTGCTCGGCTTCTTCCTGGCGCACTTCCCCGGTACCAGGCAAGGCCAGAGGCGGGCGGGGACCTGATCTCGTGACCACTCCTTCACCCGCGAACTCAGCCCTGCTGAGAAAGGAAGCCATGACTACGCCAACGAACGCCATCAACGACCTGGTCCACGACCAAGCCGTTCGTCATGGTGCGCGCGCTCTTGGCTTGTTGATTGTGGCTGGCGGTTTGACGGCAGCGACCTTGACGGCGATCGCGGCGATCGTGTCGGAGTTCAGTGCATGAGCGTCCATGTCCCGGTGATGCGCGAGCGCGTACTGGCCTTGCTTGCCCCGGCAATTCTTGAGCCGGGCGCAATCTTGGTGGATGCCACCCTCGGGCTTGGCGGCCACGCGGAGTTTGCGCTGACCAAGTTCCCCGAACTGCACGTCATCGGCCTGGACAGAGATCTTCAGGCTCTGGATCACTCACGCCGACGTCTTGCTCACTTCGGTGACCGTGTGCGCTTTGTCCATGCAGTGTACGACCAGCTTCCTGCAGTGCTTGCCGAGTCCGGCTTGTCCAAGATCCAAGGTGTGCTCTTTGATCTGGGCGTTTCGTCAATGCAGCTGGATGAACGTGATCGTGGCTTCTCCTATTCACAGGATGCGCCCTTGGACATGCGCATGGATCAGTCGCAAGGTCTGACTGCGGCCGACGTCGTCAACACCTATTCCTCGAGCGAGCTCTCACGCATTATCAGCCAGTACGGCGAGGAGCGATTCGCCAAGCGCATTGCTGATCGCATTGTTGCTGCGCGCACCAATGAGCCCTTCGACAACTCCGCGCGCCTTGCTGATCTCGTACGCGAAGCGATTCCAGCAGCCACGCGTCGCACTGGCGGCAACCCTGCAAAGCGGACCTTTCAAGCCCTGCGCATTGAGGTCAACGGAGAACTTGATGCTCTGCGCACCGCCATTCCGGCCGCTATTGAAGCCCTTGCAGTCGGCGGACGCATTGTGGTGATGTCCTACCAGTCCCTTGAGGACCGATTCGTCAAGCAGGTATTGGTCGATCAGACCGAGCTCAAAGTTCCCCATGGCTTGCCCGTGGTGCCAAAGGAGTACCAGCCCAAGTTGCGGCTGCTCACCCGGGGAGCGGAAACCCCGACGGCTGAAGAACTGGAAGACAATCCGCGTTCAGCCTCGGTTCGAGTTCGCGCAGCAGAGCGGGTGGCGGCATGAGTGCGCGCTCGCCTCGTGAAGTTGCGGGAAAGATGATTCATGGAGCCGTCGCGGGCGCAACTGCGCTTGCTGCCGAAGCAACGGAATACGCCACGCGTGGGGCGCATGCCCGTAGCGAGAGCGAACAACGTCCCAATCTCAAACTTGTGTCGCCGCTGCGTCCGGTCAAGGCAAGTCGTGGCACCTTCGCGCTCATCATCGGCGCACTGCTTATTGGTGGCCTGGGTGTAATGCTCATGATCAACACCCAACTCGCGCAAGGGTCCTTTGCTGTGAGCTCCTTGAAGCAGGAGTTGAGCACACTGACAGAGCAAGAAGCCGTGCTGAATGAGGAAGTATCAGCGATGGCCGCGCCGGAGGCATTGGCCAGCAAGGCCCGTGAGCTCGGCATGGTGGCAAGTCGGACCCCTGCGTTCTTGAGCGTGCCTGACGGAAAGGTGCTCGGTAAGCCGCAGCCTGCTCCCGGTACTCCGGTCAGTTCGATTGCGAACACGGGTGCCGATGACGCGATCACCAGCGCAGATCTCGGTGAGCCCCCCGTGCCTGGACCGAACTACGACCCAGCATCAGCGGATGCAGCGGCGGCTGCAAAGGCCAATGGCGTGAAGGCTGGTGAAGACTCCCTTTGGCGCGAAGTGCCGGTGCAGGTTGGCAGCGTTGGGTCCAGCGATTCGGATCTCTCGGCAGTTCCGGTGCGGTAAGCCAGATGACACAACTGGCGCCACCGCGTCCCTCGCGCGCTTCTACGCCACCAAATGGACCTCGTGCAGATGGACCTCGCACCGGTAGGCACCACCCAGGCAAGCGGGGTATGGCATTGCTGATTATCACCAGCATTGCGTTCTCAGTATTCGCCGTGCGCTTGATCGATATTCAGGTGATCAAAGGTCCAGAGCTGGCCTCTGATGCATTGAATCAGCGACTGCGCACCATTTCGCTTCCGGCCACTCGCGGCAGCATCCTTGATACCAAGGGCGCGCCCCTGGCTGTGACTGTTGAAGCTCGCAATGTAACCGCTGATCAAACCCTGGTGACTGATCCGGTTGCGGTGGGGGCTGCGCTTGGACCCATCCTTGGTGTAGAGCCAAGCGTGCTAGCCAATCGGCTGACTGGCACCAAGCGCTACATGTTCATCGCCAAGGATCTCTCGCCGAAGATCTGGAAGCAGATCGAGGCCCTGCGTCTGCCAGGAATCTTCAGTGAGCAGACTTCTCGTCGCATCTATCCCGGCGACAGTCTTGCCGCAAATGTTGTGGGCTTTGTCGGGGCTGACGGCAAGGGCCTGGGTGGGCTTGAGTTCGGCATGCAGGATCTGCTGGCTGGCAAGGCTGGCACGATGACCTATGAACGAGGAGCCGGCGGACGCGTCATCACCACCAGTGATGTCTCGGGCAACGCCGCGACGCAGGGCTCTGATGTGCAACTCACCATCGATCGTGACATTCAGCTCATAGCTCAGAACCAGATCGTCAAGCAGGTCAAGGCTTCGCGAGCCGACAGTGGCACTGTGGTCGTGATGGATCCGCGTAGCGGACACATTCTCGCGATGGCAACAGCACCGACATTCAATGCCAACTCTGCGGCGGCGGCTCCGGACGCCCTGAGAGGCAATCGGGCCCTGTCAGATGTCTACGAACCCGGTTCGACGAGCAAGGTCATGACCATGGCTGCGATTGTTGACCAAGGTGCGGCCAACGCCGGTTCGGCCTTCACGATCCCAGGTCAGCTGATGCGGGGAGACAAGCTCTTCCACGACATCGTTCCGCACGGAACCTGGCGCCTGACACTTGCTGGAATACTTGCCAAGTCGAGCAATATCGGCACGATTTTGGCGGCCGAGCGCATCGGTGGTCGAAAACTCTACCAGTACATCAAGGCTTTCGGCATTGGTGAACCAACGGGCATCAACTTTCCTGGCGAGAGCGATGGAAGTGTGCCGGCGTATCGCGATTGGTCCCCTACGTCATTCCCGACAATCGCCTTCGGGCAGGGTTTGAGTGTGAACTCAGTGCAGGCGGCAAGTGTCTTTGCCACGATCGCCAACGACGGTCTTCGTGTTGCCCCGCAATTGGTGCAGTCAGTTGTTGCACCGGACGGCACGGTCACGCCGGCGGCGGCACCAAAGACCACCCAGGTCGTCAAGGCAGCCACGGCAAAGCAGATCCGAGCGATGCTCGAGGGTGTGGTCGGCAAGGGCGGCACAGCGCCGCTTGCTGCGATTCCGGGATATCGCGTTGGGGGGAAGACAGGTACGGCGCAGGTCGTGGACTCCCGGTGTGGCTGCTACAACGGCGAGGTTGTTGCATCGTTCATCGGCATGGCCCCCGCTGAAAATCCACAGCTTGTTGTTTCTGTCAGTCTGGAGAACCCTCGGATTGGCCGATATGGCGGACAGCTTGCTGCTCCAGTGTTCCGCCGGGTAATGACCTACGCCCTTCAGGTTCGCCACATCCCGCCCACCGGCGAGACTGCACCCCGACTACTGCTGACTGCAGGATGAGCACGTGGAACAAGGCCCTCGACCCCATTCGGCACCCGTTGTGCTTGGGGCTCTCCAGCAGGTAGTCCCCTCGGCAGTTGTTCTGCACGGATCAGCCGCTGTCCTCGTTGGGGGAGTCGAATTGGACTCTCGATTGATTCGCTCGGGTGATCTCTTTGCGGCATTGGCCGGCCACCGTGAACACGGCATCGTGCATGCGACAGAAGCACTGCGCAATGGTGCGGTGGCCCTGCTCACCGACGACGAGGGCTGGGCAAGTTGGCAGTCATCTGGAGAGTCTTTCGCTGAAGTGCCGGTGCTGGTGCTTGATCAGGCTCGGTCGTGGCTGGGATTCATCGCCCGCGCCATCTATTCAGGCAATGCCGAGCAAGTGCAGTTGGTCGGCGTCACGGGGACCAACGGCAAGACAACGGTTGCGAGCATGGTTGAAGCTGGAATGCGCGCATCAGGAATGTCGACGGGATTCATCGGCACGACCGGCGTTCGCATCGGCACCGAAGAGATCGCGTCGCTGCGCACAACGCCTGAGTCCAGCACAATTCATGCACTGCTCGCATCTATGCGAGAGCGAGGCGTTGCCGGTGCTGCGATGGAAGTGTCCAGCCATGCGATGGTTGAACACCGTGTCGCAGGTCTGCGCTTCGCAGCAGTTGGATTCGCGAATCTGACTCAAGACCATCTGGACTACCACGGAACGATGGATGCCTACTTTGACGCCAAGCGCCTGCTCTTCACCTCAGAGCACGCGGACTTCGCAGTTGTCTGCATCGATGACGCGTGGGGTGAGCGGCTTGCGAAGCTCGTGACAATTCCTATGGCAACGGTATCTATTAGTGGCAAGCACGCCGACTGGACTGTTGTGGCCAATGGTGAAGGCGGATGGCTCGTGCAGTCACCGAGCGGGGAGCGAACTCCTTTGGCGCTCGCACTGCCAGGTGCCTTCAATCGCGCCAACGCAGCGCTTGCAATTGCACTGCTGGATCGCATCGGCATCTCGGCTGCCGTGGCGGCAGATGCTTTGAGCCGGGTGCAGGTACCAGGGCGGCTGCAGGCGGTCGCAGGTGACGCCGGATCAACGGATATCTCCAGTTTCGTTGACTACGCGCATACGCCGGACGCCATCGGGCGAGTGGTCACAGCGGTGCGAGAACTCACCGAGGGGCACATCATCGTCGTCGTGGGCGCGGGTGGAGATCGTGACGTTGTGAAGAGACCCTTGATGGGAGCCATGGCTGCGCGCCTGGCAGATCTGGTGATCGTCACCGATGACAATCCAAGATCAGAGGATCCCGCTGCGATTCGCGCTTCAGTGCTTGAAGGCGCTCGCGCCTTGTCTGCTGTCAATGGGGCGGTGGTGCTTGAAGTCGGGCCTCGCAAGGAGGCAATCCAGCGCGCGGTGCAGTTGGCGACGCCTGGCGACGTGGTACTCGTGCTCGGCAAGGGTCACGAACAAGGTCAGGAGATCGCAGGCACCGTCCTGCCCTTCGATGATCGAGTTGAACTTGCACAAGCGCTCTCTGCTCGTGAAGGTGCACGCTCATGATCAAGCTGAACGTGGGCGAGATAGCCGCGATCGTCGCAGGTGAAGTACACGGCACACACGCCCAAGACGCAGTTCTCAATGTCGTAGTCGATTCGCGGGAAGTCAGCGCCGGGGCAATGTATGTCGCGATTCCAGGCGAACGCGTTGATGGTCACGACTTCGCTGAGTCAGCGATCGCGGCAGGCGCCGCCGTGGTGCTCAGCGAACGAGTGCTCAGCGTTCCTTGCATCGTGGTCGAGAACAGCGTTGTTGCCATGGGGATGCTCGCTCAGCATGTTCGCCAGCAACTCACCAATTGTGTGGTCATCGCCATCACTGCTTCCAGTGGGAAGACCTCAACAAAGGATCTCCTGGCCTCAGTGCTCCAGAGTCTTGGCACCACCGTTGCGCCACAAGGCTCGCTCAACACTGAAGTCGGCGTACCGCTGACGATATTCCGCGCTGATGAGTCCACGCGCTTCCTCATCCTGGAGATGGGCATGCGCGGGCTGGGTCACATCGAACTGCTCTGTCAGATCGCGACTCCGCAGATCGGCGTGCTGCTCAATGTCGGCTCTGCCCATCTGGGGCTGCTTGGCAGCCGAAGTGAAGTCGCACGAGCCAAGGGCGAGCTCATCGCCTCACTCCCTGCCACCGGAGTTGCCATCGTCAATGGCGATGACGCGCTCGTGCGCGAGCAGTCTTCTCGCACAGCCGCTCGAGTGGTGTACTTCGGCCGCTCAGATGCATGTGATGTGCGGGCGCAAGCGGTGCAGCTCGATGATCAGGCGCGCGCCTCCTTCGCTTTGCTGATGGACGATCACCGAGTCGAAGTCTCGCTGAAGATCCTGGGTGAGCATTTCGTCGACAATGCTCTTGCCGTCGCAGCTGTCGCCTATGGGCTGGGCATGCCAATCGAGCAGATCGCCGAGCGACTGTCCGCGGCTGTGATCAGCAGCCGCTGGAGAATGGAAGTAACCGTCACGACCGAGGATGTGACGATTGTCAATGACGCATACAACGCCAATCCCGAGTCCATGGCTGCTGCCCTGAGAACCTTGTCCGCCATGGGAACCGATCGTCGCCGATGGGCTGTCTTGGGGGAGATGCTCGAACTAGGCGATCGATCTCACGCCGAGCACGCGCTGGTGGGCAAGCTTGCAGCTGCGGCCCAAGTCTCACGTCTGCTCTGTATTGGGCCTGCCACGAAAGTGACGCTCGATGAGGCCAAGGCAGAAGTCAACTGGCTTGGCCAGGCCGATTGGGTCCCCGATGTGCCGGCCGCGATTGCGCTGCTTTCGGCAGAAGTCCGACCCACCGATATCGTGCTGATCAAAGCTTCGCGCGGAATTGGACTCGAGCGGCTTGCAACTGCACTCGGAGAGCGGGATTCCCAATGAGACTGGTCGTGATTTCCATGACCATCGCCACGATGGTCACGCTCATCGGAACCCCCCTGCTCATCCGCATCCTTGCCAAGCACGGGTATTCGCAGGCCATCCGTGTCTCAGCTGAGGGTGAGCTCTACCCCGATCACGAGAGCAAGCGCGGCACCCCCTCCATGGGCGGCGTGGCGATCATCTTCGGCGTTGTCGCCGGATATTTCCTGACTCACTTGCTTACCTGGCGCCCCATCACGCCGTCAGCGATGCTCGTCATGTACCTCATGGTCGGCTTGGGTCTTGTCGGTGTGGCTGATGATTACTTGAAGATCTTCAAGCAGCGCAGCACGGGTTTGCGTGCTCGCACCAAGCTGATCGGTCAGGCTGTTGTTGCTGTGAGCTTTGCCTGGCTCTCGCTTCAGTTCACTCAGGACGGCGAATCGCCAGCGTCAATGGCCATTTCCTTCGTTCGCGATACGGCGATCGTCCTTCCCCTTGGCCTGTTTCTGCTGTGGGTCTGGTTTCTGGTCACCGCAACGACCAATGGCGTCAACCTGACCGACGGTCTGGATGGGCTGGCAATCGGCGCATCGATCATGACCTTCATCGCCTATGTGATCATCACCGTCTGGCAATACGGGCAGAACTGCGCATTCAGTGATTCAGTAGCCGCCACCTGCTATTCAACGGTGAGCCCCCTGGATCTTGCAGTGATCGCGGCCGCCTTGGCCGGTGCAAGCTTTGGATTCCTTTGGTGGAACACCTCACCCGCGCGCATCTTCATGGGCGACACCGGATCGCTCGCCCTTGGTGGAGCGATCGCGGCCCTTGCGATCCTGAGCCGCACCGAGCTCCTGCTGCCCTTGCTTGCTGGACTGTTCCTGATCACCACGCTATCGGTGATCGCCCAGGTCGGATCGTTCAAATTGACCGGGCGTCGAGTGCTGCGCATGGCTCCCTTGCATCACCACTTCGAAATGCTTGGCTGGCCCGAGATTCAAATTGTCGTGCGCTTCTGGGTGATCCATGGGCTGTGTATCGGCGCAGGCATTGGCCTTTTCTATGCCGAGTGGGTTCGTTCGTGATTGACGCGCTCACACGAGACTCGGACTGGTCCGATGTACGCGTAACGGTTGCTGGCATTGGGATTGCGGGCTTTGCAGCAGCCGATGCACTTGCCCAAATTGGCGCGCGCGTGACTCTGGTCGACTCTGCAGACGGCCAACCGCAACGTGAGCGTGCGGATGTCCTGGATGTCATCGGGGTAACAGTGCTACTGGGGCACGACGGCCAATTGCCGCCAAGTGACCTGCTGGTCGTGTCTCCCGGAATGCGCCCGAGCGCGCCGTTGATTCAAGCGGCACTCGCGCAGGAAGTGCCGGTGTGGGGAGAGCTTGAGCTCGCTTGGCGTTTGCGTGCAGCCGAAGGCGCTGCTCCTTGGCTCGTCGTGACAGGCACCAACGGCAAGACCACCACTACTTTGATGCTGGAGTCGATGCTTTCCGCAGCCGGTCTGCGAACAGCCTCCGCTGGGAATATCGGCCACTCGCTGATCGATGTGGTGATGCATGAGGAACTTGATGTCATTGCGGTGGAAGTCGGTGCCCCGCAGCTGCCATTCATCAACTCCATCAGTCCCTTCGCAGCTGTGTGTCTGAATGTTGCTGACGATCACATTGATCACTTCGGCAGTCTGGAGGCGTATATCTCAGCGAAGGCCCGCATCTATGAGCGCACACAGATTGCTGCGGTATTCAATGCTGATGACGCAGTGACTCTGCGCATGGTCCAGGAAGCAGAAGTAATAGAGGGCTGTCGTGCCATTGGCTTCACCCTTGGCATTCCCGATGTATCCATGCTCGGGGTTGTCGAGGATCTCATGGTCGATCGCGCATTCGTTGACAATCGGCGTGAGGCTGCTCAAGAACTTGCGGTCACTTCGGATGTGCAGCCCAACGCTCCGCACAACATCGCAAACGCATTGGCAGCCGCAGCCCTTGCTCGCGCATTCGGTGTCCCAGCGGTGGCAGTGCGGGCAGGATTGCAGTACTTCACTCCTGCGGGACATCGGATTGCAACGGTGGCGACCGTTGATGGTGTGACGTACATCGATGACTCCAAGGCAACCAATACCCATGCTGCGAGCACGTCTCTACACGCCTATCGCTCAATCGTGTGGATCGCGGGCGGAATGGCAAAGGGTCAGGATTTCGATGAACTGGTGATCGAGTCTGCATCGCGATTGCGCGGAGTCGTGCTGCTGGGGGTCGATCGCGAACTCATTGCTGAAGCATTGAAGCGACACGCGCCGCAGGTACCCGTGAAAATCCTCGATCGCACAGAGACTGATGCCATGGTTGAAGCTGTCGCTGCCGCGCGCTCGTTTGCGCACGAGGGCGACACCGTCCTGCTGGCTCCCGGATGCGCCTCCTGGGACATGTTCCGTGACTATGCACAGCGCGGTGACCTGTTCGCTGACGCTGTGCTGGCAATCAGCGGGGCCCAGTCATGAGTGACACCACCACGAGGCGACCAGCCAGGCAAAGTCGGGTGAAGTACCTGCTGGGCCATCCGCTCAGCACCTATTACTTGATCGGCGGATCCTCGGTCCTGCTATTGCTGCTGGGCTTGGTCATGGTGCTCTCGGCTTCGAGCATTGAGAGCTATCGGATCTTCGGAAGTTCATACACCCTTGCTCAACGGCAGGCCCTGTTCGGTGTGATCGGCTTGATCGGCTTGTACTTCACCGCTCGAGTGTCAGTGCAATTCTGGCGCGGGACAGCGCGGTGGATCTTCCTAGTGGCCATCGTGCTCCTGATAGCAGTGCTCATCGTCGGTGTTTCGGTCGCTGGCCAGCGCAATTGGATTGAGCTCTTTGGGCCATTCCGCGTTCAACCTTCAGAGTTCGCCAAGTTCGCCTTGGTTGTCTGGGGTGCTGACCAATTGGCGCGCAAGGAGCACTACCACGCGAACCTCAAGCAGTTGCTCATACCGCTCTTGCCAGTTGCTGGACTCTTCATGGTGCTGGTCTTGCTTGAAGGTGACTTCGGCAACACTTTGATGCTTGCTGCGATCACCTGCGGAATGCTGTTTGCTGCTGGAGCGCACTGGAAGTTCTTCGCCAGTTTCGCAGGAGCAGGCATTCTCGGCGTGTGGGTGCTGACTCTGGCAGCCCCATATCGAATGGAACGGTTCACCTCGTGGTTGAACCCGGGCAGCGATCCACTTGGCGTGGGCTGGCAACTGACTCAAGGCCACTACGCACTGGGGACCGGCGGTGTGCTTGGCGTCGGGCTCGGCGCAAGTCGAGAGAAGTGGGGCGCACTTCCTGAAGCGCATACCGACTTCATCTTTTCTGTCATCGGTGAAGAGCTGGGCCTGATCGGCACTCTCAGCGTGTTGATCCTGTTTGCTGTGCTTGCCTTCGCTGTGTTCCGGCTGACCCGTACGACTTCGGATCCTTTCGTCCGCCTGGCTTCAGCAGGCGTGGGCTCCTGGATTGTGGTGCAGGCCATCGTCAATATCGGCGCAGTGCTCGGCTTGCTTCCGATCACCGGAGTGCCTTTGCCGTTTGTTTCGTACGGCGGCTCCTCCCTCATTCCTACCCTCGCGGCTATCGGCATGCTGCTTGCCTTTGCCCGCAATGAGCCTGGCGCCAGACAAACCCTGCGACGCCGAGCAACCGCTCGCTCGCTGGCCAGGCGATGAGCCGGGCGATTCATGTTGTGCTCGCAGCGGGGGGAACGGCCGGCCATATAGAGCCGGCCCTGAATCTGGCCGACGCATTGGTAGGCGAAGATCCGGAAGTTGTCGTGACGATCATCGGCGGTGATCACGGCTTGGAGACCTCGCTTGTTCCATCCAGGGGTTACGCATTGAAGACCGTGCCGGCAGTAGTGATGCCCCGCCGGATCTCCACAGATCTGCTGAAGCTGGTGCCCAAAGTGTCTGCTGCCACCAAGCAGGCAGTTGCGCATCTGCAGGAGATCACGCCGGATGTGATCGTGGGGTTTGGGGGCTACGCGGCGCTGCCGACCTATCGTGCTGCCAAGAAACTTGGATACGACCTGATCATCCACGAGGCCAACGCCAAAGCTGGCCTGGCCAATCGCGTCGGGGCTCGTTATGCGACTGAGGTCTATGTGACGGTGCCGGGCAGCCTTCCGGGTGTGCCGATGAGCCTGCCGTTGCGTCAATCGATCGTGCACCTTGATCGTGCGGATTCTGACCAAGCTGCTCGCGCGGGATTTGGACTGTCACCCACCGGACCCGTGCTGCTTGTCTTTGGCGGTTCGCAAGGCGCTCAGCACATCAACGAGTCCCTGGCGCAAGCGCTGCCACGGCTGCTTGCATCGGGTGTGCAGGTCCTGCATGGCTATGGTCCGAAGAACCAGGCTCCAGACGCCCAAGCCGGGTACGTGCCACTGCCGTATATCGACCGCATGGATCAGGCCTATGCAGCAGCTGATCTGGCGATCACCCGCGCAGGCGCGATGACTGTTGCGGAAGTCGCGGCCATTGGCCTTCCAACGATCTTCGTCCCGCTTCCCATCGGCAATGGTGAGCAGCGAGTCAACGCCCTCACCGTGGTGCAGGTTGGCGGTGGCCTGTTGATCGACAACGAGGAGTTGACGCCAGATCGCTTGCTGGAATCCGTGACATCGCTTATTCACAGCCCCGATCAGTTGCTGCGGATGGGCACGGCAGCGCAAAGCGTTGGTGTCCGCGATGCAGCACAGCGCCTCGCCGTCGCCGTACTCAGGGTGGCTCATCAACGCCGAGCCCGCACGGGAGAAGATGCCCTGTGAGCGAGTTGGGACATGTCTTCATCGTCGGTATCGGCGGGGCCGGAATGTCGGGTATCGCTCGCATCCTGATTGCGCAGGGCGCGAGTGTCTCTGGCAGCGACGCCAAGGATTCTCGACGCATCGATTCGCTTCGCGCGATTGGCGTTCACGTGCACATTGGGCACTCAGGTGATTGGCTCGATGGGGTCGACACCTTGGTGTTCTCCACAGCGATTCCGGAAAGCAATGCTGAGAGGCGTGCGGCTCAGGAGCGTGGCATTCCTGAACTCACGCGTGCTGACGCTTTGGTCGCAGTGATGACCGGCAGTCGAGGAGTGGCGGTGTCCGGCACGCACGGAAAGACCACGACGACTTCCATGCTGACTGTCGCGCTGCAGCATTGCGGCGCCGATCCATCCTTCGCCATTGGCAGCGAGCTCAATGAGACCGGCGCCAATGCGCATCTGGGCAGTGGCGAGATATTCGTCGTGGAAGCAGATGAAAGTGATGGTGCTTTCCTTCAGTTGGCGGCCGTGGCTGCAATCGTGACCAATGTCGAGGCCGACCATTTGAACCATTGGGGAAATCTGGCTGCTATCGAGCAGGGCTTCTTGGACTTCGCCTGCAATGTGCATGCCAATCAAGGATTCGTCACCATCTGCATTGATGACGAGGGAGGTCGGCGCCTGGCCAGCAGCGCTGCCGCGCTGGGGGTGGATGTGCGCACGTACGGCACCAGCCCTGACTCTCGTTATCAACTTGTCGAGCCGCGACTTGTGGGCCGCGGTTGGGAGTACTCCGTGGATGACGAAGGCACGCGCATCGGGACTGTGAGCTTGCAGGTCCCGGGCATGCACAACGCCCTGAATTCCCTGGCCGCGTTGGTCACTGGCATTGGGCTGGGCTTTGACACCCAGCAACTGATCCTTGGGTTGGCGGAGTTCAGTGGAACCCGTCGCCGATTTGATTTCAAGGGCGAGGCCGACGGCGTGCGAGTCTTTGACGACTACGCCCACCACCCGACTGAGATCGACGCAACGCTGCGCGCGGCTCGCGATGTCGTCGGTGAAGGCCGACTGATCGTCGCTTTCCAGGCGCACCACTACTACCGGACCGCCCACTTCATGACTGAATTCGGTGCGGCTCTGGGCTTGGCCGATGAGGTCGTTGTCCTTGAGGTCTATGCACCGGGGGAGACGCCAATCCCTGGAGCAAGCGGCCAGACGATGGCCTCCAAGGTGCCCTTGCCAGCAGGTCAAGTGCATTTCGAACCGTCCTGGTCTGCCGTGGCTGGCGAACTTGCGTCGCGCTCGCGCTCGGGCGATTTGATCATGACCTTGGGGGCCGGGGATATCGGCTTGCTCGGCGCAGAAGTCCTTGAATTGCTGGCGGAACGCGCATGACGCCGCCCGTTGTCGAGCTTGATCGCCACCGGGCGCGCGGTCCGCGTCGACGTCTGCGCGTCATCATTGGCATCTTCGTGGCGCTGGCATTGCTCGCTCTGGCTTGGATGATCTGGTTCTCGTCGTTGCTGACTGCCGACTCAGTAACGGTCGTGGGCGTTGACGGAGCAGCCGCCCGCGAAGTGCACAACACCGCAAGCGTGCCGCTCGGGGTTCCGCTGGCGCAGCTGGACACTGATGCGATTGCCCAACACCTGTCAACTATCGGCTGGATCGATCACATCGATGTTCGACGTGGCTGGCCGCATGAGGTCGTCATTGCTGTGACCCCTCGCACTGCAATTGCCACGCGCAGCGACGGCACTGTTGTGGACGCAGCAGGAGTCGCCTTCACTCCAGTCGCAGTGGTTCCGTCGGGACTTCCTATCGTGCATGCGGAGGACCTCGGCCTGGTCGCAGCGATGGGAGTGCTCACCAGCCTTCCCGATGACATTCGACAGAAGGTTGTCTCACTGAAGGCGACCACGCGCGACGATGTCGCGCTGACCTTGAAATCCTCGGCGATCGTGCGCTGGGGAAGCATCGAACAGGCCGAGCTCAAGGCTCAGGTCACTCGGGCGCTCCTCAAACGCAAAGCCACGATCTATGACGTCTCGGCCCCGGAGTTGCCCACCACGTTCAAGGAGAAGCTGCGCCGGTAATTCATCGAATTCGGGAACCTCACTTGCGCAACAGGGGTAACAGCGACTACCTTCCCGCCGCTCGACGCCAACCTCAGGGTTGATCCTCAACTTGAGGTTGAGAGTTGGTGGCGGGCATGGGTCGGCTGGACAGGTCGGTCCGCCAACGAATGAAGGGAAGCGCAGTGGCGGCTCCACAGAACTATCTCGCGGTGATCAAGGTTGTCGGAATTGGCGGCGGCGGTGTCAATGCGGTCAATCGAATGATTGAGGTCGGACTCAAGGGCGTGGAGTTCATCGCCATCAACACCGACGCGCAGGCCCTCCTGATGAGCGACGCAGACGTCAAGCTCGACATTGGTCGTGAGCTGACTCGTGGGCTCGGCGCTGGCGCCAACCCAGATGTCGGCAAGAAGGCAGCTGAAGACCACAAGGAAGAGATCGAAGAAGTGCTCAAGGGCGCAGACATGGTCTTTGTCACTGCAGGTGAAGGTGGCGGAACCGGAACCGGTGGCGCACCTGTCGTGGCTGGCATCGCACGTTCACTCGGCGCACTCACCATTGGTGTGGTGACGCGTCCCTTCGGTTTCGAAGGTCGTCGTCGTCAATCACAGGCTGATGTCGGCATCGACAATCTGCGTGCAGAGGTCGACACGCTCATCGTCATTCCAAATGATCGACTGCTATCGCTCTCGGATCGCAACATCAGCGTCATCGATGCCTTCCGTCAGGCCGATCACGTTCTGCTGCAAGGTGTCTCGGGCATCACAGACCTCATCACCACCCCTGGTCTGATCAACCTGGACTTCGCAGACGTCAAGAGCGTCATGCACTCCGCTGGCTCAGCACTCATGGGTATTGGTTCAGCACGTGGCGAGGATCGCGCTGTTGAAGCAGCCGAGAAGGCCATCTCAAGTCCGCTGCTTGAGGCCGGTATTGATGGTGCCCATGGCGTGCTGCTCTCAATTTCGGGCGGCAGTGATCTTGGTCTGTTTGAAATCAATGAGGCTGCTCGTCTGGTCGCCGACGCTGCGCACCCCGATGCCAACATCATCTTCGGTGCTGTCATTGATGACACCCTCGGTGACGAGGTTCGCGTCACCGTGATCGCGGCAGGCTTCGACGGTGGCGAGCCACCAGCCCGCTCGGCAACTTCACGTCGATCAACGGAGACTGCGCCCACAACCACGGGTGAAGTGCCAATCGTGACGTCGCCAGCGGCCCGCCCAGTGCAGCCGGCGCGCACCATCGTGTTCGACGATGCCGACGATGATCTCGATATCCCCGACTTCCTCAAGTAGGAAACTTCCCCAAATCACTATGAATCCCGTTGCCGTCGGGCGTTTTCGCCCGGCGACACCTGGTGGCCGTCCAGTCAACTGGGCGGCCACTGGTCGTTTGGGGGGAGTCAGCACGGGCAATTTCGCCCAGCTCAACCTCTCACTCACCGTCGGTGACACCGTGAGCGCCGTTCTGCAGAACCGCGAGCTCGCAGGACAAATGCTGGGAGTGGCCGACGTCTGTGTGCTGGACGCTCAACACGATGCGCGGGTGGCCTTTGCAGTGCACGGCGGCATCGCCGAAGGCGCGGATGCTGTGGTGACCAATGTTGCTGGCCTTGGGCTGCTGGCCTTGGCTGCCGATTGCGTGCCAATCGTGCTGGCAGATCCATCGGCACCAGTCGTGGCCGCAGTGCACTGCGGATGGCGCGGTCTTGGGCTTGGAGTGGTGACGGCAGCAATTGACGTTATGCGCAAACATGGGGCTACTCGGATCAGTGCGGTCACAGGTCCGTCGATCTGCGTGGACTGTTACCCGGTTGGGATCGACTGCGTCAGTGAACTCAAAGCTCAACTCAGCAGTGAGCTCTTTGCGGCCTGCGCCTTCGATCGATCAGGTCAGTGGCACATTGATGTGCGAGCGGGCGTGCATGCGCAGCTGCGAAGGCACGGCGTTTCCACAAGTGCCATCGACCGATGCACGGCAACCGATCCGCAGCTCTTTTCGCATAGGGCCGATGGAGCCACAGGCAGGCAAGGCATGATCGTGACGCTATGACCAGCCGGAGCGCACAGTTGCAACGCAACCTCGCTGCAGTGCATCAGCGCATTGCCGATGCATGCGCACAGGCGGGCCGTCCGACTGAGAGCGTCACCCTGCTTCCAGTGACCAAGACCTTCCCGGCAACGGATTTGACATTGCTTGCAGAACTCGGCTGCACAGACGTGGGGGAGAGTCGCGATCAGGAAGCGCGAGAGAAGCGTGCGCTGTGCGCGTCACCCCTGCGTTGGCACATGATCGGCCAGGTCCAACGTAAGAAGGTCAGGCAAATAGTCCAATGGGCAGATGTTGTGGAGTCTGTTGATCGAGTCGAACTTGCTGATGCCCTTTCGGCCGCCGCTGCAGCTGCCGGTCGCTCGATTGATGTCTTGATCCAACTGTCGCTGGATCCTCAGGAGGCGGCCGGCCGCGGGGGAGTCGACCCCACAGCATTGCTCCCCTTGGCCAGCCATATCCAAGGCCTGAGCTCGCTCAGGCTTGCAGGACTCATGGCCGTTGCGCCATTGGGTGCTGATCCTTTCGTGGCATTCGGTGCGCTTGCGAGTGCTCAAGAACAACTGTTGCGCGTGGCTCCTGAGGCGAAAGTGGTCTCAGCGGGCATGAGCGGGGATCTTGAGGCAGCAATCTCCGGGGGCGCGACACAGGTGCGCATAGGGGGCGCGCTACTGGGGAACCGTCCGGCTCTGAAGTAGCCTGATGGTTCACGCAAGACGAATGAACTATTTGGCGATCTAGGAGGTCCCTGGCTCATGGCTGGCGCAATGCGCAAGATGGCCGTGTATCTCGGCCTCGTCGAGGACGACGATCATGATGATCGGTTCGAAGACGAGTACGAGGATGCCCGACGCGATGTGCGCACCCGCGATCGCCGCCCGGCCTACGACGAGCATGAAGACGATCGCTACCAGAGCCGCAGTGTCAAGCCACTTCCCGATACGCGTGCAGTGCGCACCTTCCGCAGCGATGCAACCCCAGATCGTCGACCCACCATGGCGCCCTTAGCCGATCGACGTCCGATCGCGCCGCTTGAGTTCAGCCGGATCGAGACCGTGCACCCGCAGAGCTACAACGATGCGCGTCGCATCGGCGAGGACTACCGCTCGGGCGTGCCGGTCATCATGAATCTCACTCAGCTTGATGACGCTGACGCCAAGCGGATCATCGACTTTGCTGCTGGTCTGGTCTTTGGCATGCATGGCACCATTGAGCGCATCACCAACAAGGTCTTCTTGCTTTCTCCGGCGAACGTCGATGTCGGTGATGCCGCTCGTGCGCAGATCGCACAAGACGGCTTCTTCAACCAGAGCTGATGGGTGAAGTCGGGCAGATCCTTGCCACCATTTTGTTTCTTTACCAACTTGTCTTGTTTGCGCGCATCATCCTTGATCTGCTCCAGATCTTTGCGCGCTCCTGGAAGCCCCGCGGCCCGATCCTCGTCATCGCCGAGGGCGTCTACTCACTGACGGATCCGCCATTGCGACTGCTGCGCAGGTTCATCCCACCCTTGCGGCTTGGCGGCGTGGCTCTTGATTTCTCGTTCCTACTGCTGCTGATCGTGCTGCAGGTGCTGATCAGTCTGCTCTCGCGCTAGTTGCGCGTGATTGCCAGTTGCAGTTCAAGCTCTGGCACCAGCACCGCGAACTCGCCACCAGTTGACTGCAGCACTGCAGTGGCCAAGACCTCGGCGGCTATTTCTTCGGCATGTGCTGCCCACATGAGCTGTGCCTCGGGATCGGCACTGGTCCACCAGATGCTGATGCGATCAGAGATCTCGAATCCTGCGTTCTTGCGGGCTTCCTGAATTGCGCGCACTACTTCACGTGCGAATCCAGCGCGACGTAGCTCATCTGTGATCACCAAGTCCAAAGCGATGCTCTCGCCTGCTTCGCTTGCCACGGCCCAGCCTTCACGCGGAGTTTCCGTGACGATGACTTCATCAGCGGTGATCTCAACTGAGCCAAGTTCACTGGCATCGACATTGGCAGTGCCAGTAGCCCGAAGGGAGGCCTGGATTGCGGCGGCATCTGCAGCAGCGATCGCATTTGCAACCAGTGGTGTCTGCTTGCCGAAACGCTGGCCAAGGGCGCGGAAGTTGGCTTTCATCGAGATGTCAACGAAGCCAGCCTCGTCAGAGTCCAGGGCATCGGTACTGCCGATATTCAGCTCTTCGCAGACCTGTTCGATCATCTCAGTTGAGAGCTCTGACCAACCAGCTGCCGACACCAGCGCACGACGCAGGGGCTGACGGGTGCGCACACCACTTGATGCCCGAGCAGCGCGTCCTAGTTCGACGATTCGTCGAACCAGGGTCATGTCTTTGGTGAGCCCGTCGTCCACGAGGGTTGAATCAGGTGTCGGCCAGGCCTGCAGGTGCACTGAATCTCCGGCCTCGCCATTGGACATGAGGTCCTGCCATACCCGCTCGGTGATGAATGGGGTGAAGGGCGCCATGCACAACGTGGTGATGCGCAGGGCTTCATGCAGGGTCGCAAGGGCCGCGGGGTCGCCGTCCCAGAAGCGCCGGCGTGATCGACGCACGTACCAGTTCGACAGATCGTCAACGAATGAGGCAAGCAGTCGCCCGGCACGCTGAGTGTCGAACTGGTCAAGTGCCGCATCGACTTCGATGGCCAGCCGATTGGCTTCCGACAGGAGCCATCGGTCGATAACTGGGCGATCAGCGGGCGCCGGCGCTGGCGTGGAGGGATCCCATTGCGCCAATCGTCCGTACAGAGATTGGAAGGCAACGGTGTTCCAGTAGGTGAGCAGCGTCTTGCGCACAACATCGCCGATGGCCGCATGGCCAACCCGACGTGCCTGCCAGGGAGATCCGCTGGCCAGCATGAACCAACGCACTGCATCAGCGCCGTGATCGTTCATCAACCCAATTGGCTCCAGGACATTGCCAAGGTGCTTGCTCATCTTTCGGCCATCCTCATCAAGGATGTGTCCCAAGCAGACAACGTTCTTGTATGAGGACTCCTCGAACACGAGAGTGCCGATTGCCATCAACGTGTAGAACCAACCTCGCGTCTGATCAATGGCCTCGCAGATGAAATCGGCGGGGTACTGGGCCTGGAAGTCCAAGTCACTTTGCGGATAACCGACGGCAGCGAATGGCATCGCACCGGAGTCATACCAGCAGTCAATGACCTCAGGCACTCGCGTTGCGGTGGCGGAGCATGTGGGACACGGCAGGGTGATGTCATCGACGAAGGGTCGGTGCGGATCAGTCGCAGAGACATCGCGACCAGCCAGCTCGCTGAGCTCGGCGAGCGAGCCCACGGCGAGCAGGTGATCGTTCTGGCAACGCCAGATCGGCAGGGGAGTGCCCCAATAGCGATTGCGTGACAGTGCCCAGTCGACGTTGTTCTCAAGCCAGTCCCCGAAACGGCCATGCTTGATGGTGTTGGGAAACCAGTTGGTCGATTCGTTCTGTGCGATCAAGGCGTCCTTGATTGCGGTAGTGCGGATGTACCAGGACGGCTGCGCGTAATAGATCAGTGGGGTGTGGCATCTCCAGCAATGGGGATAGGGGTGCTCGTACTGCACGTGTTTGAACAGCTTGCCGCTCTTCTGCAGCATCTCCACCAGCTCTTCATCAGCCTTCTTGAAGAACACACCGCCGACAACTGGGACATCGAGATTGAAATGGCCATCTGCGGCTACAGGGTTCACCACGGGCAAGCCATATGCACGACAGCTGGCGAGGTCGTCCGCACCAAAGGCTGGCGCCTGATGCACGAGTCCGGTGCCATCGTCGGTAGTGACGTAGTCGGCGAGGATGACGTAGTGCGCGTCAGGGATGTCGATCAGATCAAAGGGTCGCTCGTAGCGGATGTGCTCCAGATCAGTGCCAGGCATCTGTTCAAGCACGACAAAGTCCTCGCCAAACAGCGATGCAGCGAGTTCTTCGGCGACCACGAGTACTTCGCCGTCAGCAAGCTGCGCAACCACATAGTTCGCACTGGGCTTTACGGCCACCGCGGTGTTGGACACCAGGGTCCATGGCGTGGTCGTCCATACCAGGAGAGCGGCATGCGGATACTTCGCGAGAAATTTCTGATCTGTCACGGGGAAGCGCACAAAGACCGAGGGATCGACAACGGTTTCGTAGCCCTGTGCTAGTTCGTGGTCAGAAAGGCCCGTGCCGCAACGTGGGCAGTAGGGAGCCACTCGGTGATCTTGCACAAGCAGGCCCTTGTCGAAGATCTGCTTCAAGGACCACCAGACACTCTGGACATACGACGAGTCCATCGTCCAATAGGCGCTTTCCATGTCCACCCAATAGCCCATGCGTCGAGTCATGTCGGTGAACTCACCCACATGTCGCAGCACTGACTCGCGACAGCGATCGTTAAACTCAGCAACGCCAAAGGCCTCGATGTCCTGCTTGCCAGTGAAGCCGAGTTCCTTCTCAACTGCCAGCTCAACGGGAAGCCCATGACAGTCCCAGCCCGCCTGACGAGGGACGTGGTAGCCCTTCATCGTCCGGTAGCGCGGGAATATGTCCTTGAAGGCTCGAGCTTCAACATGGTGAGTGCCCGGGGTGCCATTGGCGGTGGGAGGTCCCTCATAGAAAACCCAGCTCGGACGCCCTCGGCTTTGTTCAAGGGACCGCTCGAAGGTCGATTGGGTCTGCCATAGATCGAGGATTTCGTGTTCCATCGCGGGCAAGTCGATCTGCGCGGGCACAGCGCGGTACATGGAGCTCCTAGCGATGGAAGGCAGAGGGCAGGATACCCGTCGTCCGGCGCGGCAGATGGGAGCGGTTAGGCGCATGTTCTAGGCTCCGCCGAAATCACCAAAATAGGGAGCGCCATGGTTGCGAAGAAATCACCGGTGAAGCCGCCGGCGAAGAAGGCGGCCGTGGCCAAGAAAGCCACCCCCGCCAAGAAGGCCACGCCTGCCAAGAAGGCTGCTCCAGTGAAGAAGGCCGCCGTGGCAAAGAAAGCCACGCCTGCCAAGAAGGCTGCTCCGGCCCCCAAGGCAGCAGCGCCGGTGAAGAAGGCGGCCGTGGCCAAGAAGGCGGTGCCCGCCAAGAAGCCAGCGAGCAAGCCAGCAAGCAAGCCGGTGGCCAAGCCGGTGGCCAAGAAGGCAGTGCCCGCCAAGAAGGCTGCTGCACCAGCGCCTGTCGTTGCCGCAGTCCCGGCACCGGTGAAGAAGGTGGTTGCGGCCAAGAAGGCCGCCAAGCGGCAACTGGCCCCGTCCGGTAAGCCAATGGTCCGTGAGGATGAGTCCCCGTGGACCGCGGCCGAGTTGAAGCAGGTACGCGCCGCTTTGATCCTTGACGTCAAGCGCCTTGAAGACGAACTCGACAACGCCGAAGCCGGTCTGGCAGACCTCATCCGCGACTCAGGTGAGGGCGCCGGTGATGATCAGGCCGATGCCGGCAGCAAGACCTTCGAGCGCGAACACGAAATGTCCCTGGCCAACAATGCTCGCGACATGCTCACCCAGGTGACGCATGCGATCGCCCGTCTGGACACCGGCACCTACGGCGCCTGTGAGGCGTGCGGCAAGCCGATTGGCAAGTACCGACTGCAGGCATTCCCGCGCGCAACACTGTGCTTGGTGTGCAAGCAGGCGGACGAGAGGCTTTCGCTCTAGTCACTAGAGTGCTCAAGTGAGCACACGGCGCAATACTCGGCCAATCATCACGCTCATCTGTGTTGCTCTTGGCGTGGTCGTTCTCGATCAGCTCACCAAGGCCTGGGCTGTTGCGCAACTGCGTCCGCGACTGTTCCCGGGCGGAGAGGGCCCGATCGAGATCATCGGCTCACTGCTGAGACTGACGTACACCGAGAACACTGGTGCCGCGTTCAGCATGGGCAATGGCTTCACCTGGGTCTTCTCCATCGTGGCACTTGTCGTGGTGATTGTGATCATCCGATCCGCGCGTGAACTCGGCAGTGTCCTGTGGGCAATCGCCCTTGGCGGACTGCTGGGCGGAGCGCTGGGGAACCTGATCGACCGCCTGACTCGCGAGCCGGGTTTCGGGCAGGGCTATGTCGTGGATTTCATTCAACTGCCGAATTTCCCTGTCTTCAATGTTGCTGACATGAGCCTGACCCTTTCGGCAGTGCTGATGGTGGTGCTGGCATTGAAGGGCGTCGACTATCGCGGTGCCGCAGCGGGGAGCCCATGAGTCAGCGGATGCTTCCCATTCCCGACGGACTTGAAGGCGAGCGAGTCGACGTTGCCCTGACTCGCATGCTCGGCCTGTCGCGAACCAAGGCGGCGGCGCTAATTGATGCCGGGCTGGTGCTGCAGGACGGCAGGCCACTGACCAAGAGCGATCGTCTTCTGGTGGGTTCGATGCTGCAAGTGGACCCCGATGCCTTGGAGCCGAAGTCGACCGTGGACCAACCGCCTGCTCTCGTGCCTGGGATGCGCGTGCTCTACGACGATGACGACGTCGTTGTGGTCGACAAGCCAGTGGGAGTTGCTGCGCATCCAAGTCCAGGTTGGACAGGTCCCACGGTGGTGGGCGGACTCGCTGCAGCCGGCTATCGAATCTCGACGTCAGGGGCTGCCGAGCGCACCGGGATCGTGCACCGGCTCGACGTTGGCACCTCTGGCGTGATGGCGGTGGCCAAGAGCGAGCGCGCGTACACGAGTCTGAAGCGGCAGTTCAAAGAGCGCACTGTCGACAAGATCTATCACGCCGTTGTGCAAGGCCAGCTGGACCCATTTCGCGGCACCATTGATGCTCCCATCGATCGCCATCCGCATCACGACTACAGATTTGCGGTCGTGGCGGGGGGCAAGGCGAGCATCACGCATTACCAAACCCTTGAAGCATTCGCACACGCCTCCTTGGTGGAGGTGCATCTGGAAACGGGTCGTACTCACCAGATCCGCGTCCATATGGCGGCCATGCGCCACCCGTGCGTGGGCGACCTCACGTACGGCGCAGATCCCACCTTGGCAAAGCGATTGGGCCTGGAGCGGCAGTGGCTGCACGCCGTCTCCTTGGGCTTCGAACACCCCTCTTCGGGTGAGCGGATAGTGGTCACCAGCGAGTATCCGGGCGATCTGGCCACCGCCTTGGCGCGGCTCCGAGACAGCGCTTGAGTCGAAGTTAGAGTGGGTCAATGACTTCGGAGGATCAGTTCGTTCACCTCCACGTCCACACCGAATATTCCATGCTCGATGGCGCTGCCCGGCTGGATGATCTGCTTGGTGAAGCGGTCAAACTCGGCATGCCCGCCATTGCCATGACTGATCACGGCAACCTCTATGGCGCCTATGAGTTCTATGCCAAGGCCAAACAGCACGGCATCAAGGCGATCATCGGGCTTGAGGGCTACTACGCCCCTCAGGGGCGCTTCGAACGCCGCCAGTTCGATTTCGGCGGCGGCTTTGACGAAGGCACTCCTGAAGATCCCACAGCTGGTCGAGGCAAGCAGAGCTACACCCATATGACGCTGTGGTCAGAGACCACAGCGGGCATGCACAATCTGTTTCGCCTGTCCTCTTTGGCAAGCCTTGAGGGCTACTACCACAAGCCTCGCTTTGATCGGGACCTGTTGCAGCGCTATGGCAAGGGCCTGATCGGTACCACCGGATGTCCCAGCGGTGAGGTCAATCGCTGGTTGCAGGCAGGCCAGTACGACAAGGCCCTTGCCGCTGCAGCTGACTACCGCGACATCCTGGGTGCGGGGAACTACTTCTGCGAGGTGATGGATCACGGCCTGCAGATCGAGACCAAATTCCGCACGGATCTGATGCGCATCGCTCGGTCCTTGGATCTGCCCCTCGTTGCCACCAATGACCTGCATTACGTCCGCGCAAGTGATGCTGATACCCATGATGTCCTGCTGTGCATCGGCACTCGCACCACGATGGATGACCCAAAGCGCTTCCGCTTTGATGCCCGCGACTTCTACCTGAAGTCAGCTGCCGAAATGCGCTCGGTTTGGAGCGAGCTTCCTGAGGCACTTGAGAACACACTGCTCATCGCCGAGCGCTGCGATGTGACCTTCACTGAGGGTGCCAACCTCATGCCGCAGTTCCCAGTGCCCGCTGGCGAATCCGAAGAGTCCTGGCTTGTGAAGGAAGTTGAGCGCGGACTTCACAAACGCTACGCCGAGGGCGTTCCCGACAACGTCCGAAGCCAAGCTGAGTACGAAGTCGGCGTCATCATGCAGATGGGCTTCCCTGGCTACTTCCTTGTGGTGGCTGACCTTGTGCAGTACGCGAAGGACAATGGCATTCGCGTTGGCCCGGGCCGCGGTTCAGCGGCCGGTTCGATGATCTCCTACGCACTTGGCATCACTGATCTTGATCCGATCAGGCACGGACTGCTGTTTGAACGCTTCTTGAACCCCGAGCGCATCAGCATGCCCGACATCGATATCGACTTCGATGATCGCCGCCGCTCGGACATGATCCGCTACGCCACCAATCGTTACGGCGAGGAGCATGTCGCGCAGATCATCACCTACGGCTCGATCAAGGCCAAGGCAGCGATCAAGGACAGCGCTCGCGTGCTCGGCTTCCCGTACGCGCTGGGCGATCGCATCACCAAGGCGATGCCAGCAGCAGTGATGGGCAAGGACCTCTCTATCGCCGGAATGTTCGACTCCAAGAACGATCGCTACTCCGAGGCGGCTGAATTTCGCGCACTGGTCGAAGCAGACGCTGACGCAGCGCGCGTTGTCGAGACTGCTCGCGGGCTTGAGGGTCTCAAGCGCCAACCGGGTGTGCACGCGGCCGGCGTCATCTTGTGCCGTGAGCCGCTCCTTGATGTCCTGCCTATCTGGCGGCGCGAACAGGATGGCTCGGTCATCACTCAGTTCGATATGGGTGCCTGCGAAACCCTGGGCTTGCTGAAGATGGACTTCCTGGGCCTTCGCAATCTCACTGTCCTGGACGACTGTTTGGCGAACATCCTGAGCAACCGCGGTGAGGTCGTGGTGCTCGAAGACCTGACCCTTGACGACAAGACCACCTATGAACTGCTCGGGCGTGGCGACACCCTCGGGGTGTTCCAGTTCGACGGTGGACCGATGCGAGCGCTGCTGCGGTCGATGCAGCCAGACAGCTTCGAGGACATCTCAGCCGTGGGTGCGCTCTATCGCCCAGGTCCCATGGGCGCCAATGCGCACAACGACTACGCCGATCGAAAGAACGGTCGAAAGCCCGTAGTCCCCATTCACCCTGAGCTTGAAGAACCCCTGTCCGAGATTCTCGGTGACACCTACGGGCTGATCGTCTATCAGGAGCAGGTGATGGCGATCGCCCAGAAGCTCGCCGGCTACTCCCTTGGCAAGGCCGATCTGCTTCGACGAGCGATGGGCAAGAAGAAGAAGGAGATCCTCGACAAGGAGTTCGAACCCTTCCGCGATGGCATGCGCGCAAATGGATACGGCGACAAGGCGATCTCGACTCTTTGGGACATCCTCGTGCCGTTCTCGGACTACGCCTTCAACAAGGCGCACTCCGCTGCGTACGGAGTGGTCTCCTTCTGGACGGCCTATCTCAAGGCGAACTATCCATCTGAGTACATGGCTGCATTGCTCACCAGCGTGAAGGACGACAAGGACCGCTCGGCGATCTACCTGAATGAATGTCGCCGGATGGGCATCAAGGTCCTGCCACCTGATGTCAATGACTCTGACTTCGATTTCACGCCACGCGGAACCGATATTCGCTTCGGGCTCTCGGCCATTCGCAATGTCGGCGCAAATGTCGTCGACTCGATCATCGCAACGCGCCGCAAGGTCGGCCGGTTCGCCGATTTCCACGATTTCATCGCACAGGTCGAAGCGGCCGTCTGCAATAAGCGCGTCGTCGAATCACTCATCAAGGCAGGGGCCTTTGACTCCCTTGGTCACACCCGCAAGGGCTTGATCTCTGTGCACGAACTCGTCGTGGATTCAGCAGTCGACATCAAGCGGGCTGAAGCTGTCGGGCAGTTCGATCTCTTCGGAGGCCTCGATGCCAACCACGACAACTCACTGGTCACGCCACCAGATATTTCAATCGGGGAGTGGGACAAGCGCGTGCTGCTTGCCCATGAGCGCGACATGCTCGGCCTCTATGTCAGCGATCACCCCCTGCATGGAGCCGAACGCCTGCTTGCGCAACTGACCGATCGTTCGATCGCCTCTCTACTGCTTGATGAGCGTGCCGATGGCATCACGGTGACTCTCGGAGGGCTTGTCACCACTGTGCAGCGCAAGACCACGAAACAGGGTTCCCCCTGGGCAATCGTCAGCCTTGAAGATCTTGAAGGCTCAGTTGAAGTCATGGTGTTCCCGCAGTCCTACAACCAGGTCAGCACCTTGTTGATTGAGGATGCCGTGATCATCGTCCGTGCGCGGGTGGACCGCAGTGACGACGATGGCGTGCGTGTTGTTGCGATGGAGATCACCGCTCCGGACTTCAGCGAAGCAGATGCCGGACCAGTGCGCCTGACCATGCAGGCCAATCGCTGCATTCCTCCGCTCGTTGATCGGCTCAAAGAGATTCTCGCTGTGCATCCGGGGACCACCGAGGTTCATTTGCATCTCACCGGCGGGGCGCGCACAACGGTGCTGCGACTTGATGACAAATTGCGCGTGACGCCGAGCCCTGCCCTGTACGGCGACTTGAAGGCCTTGCTCGGCCCGAACTGCCTGAGCTGATGTCCAAGACGCGCAAGGCCTCGGCGGTGCTCGTGGCTGGACTCATCTTCGGCGTGGTTGTGGGTATGGCCATGGGCGTCATCTGGTGGCGGCTGGCACCTCGTGTGCAGGTGGTGGTCGAGTCCGGCCAATTCGTGGAGTTCCAGCCCACCGGTTTCCTGGCTTCCGACGTCACCTTTGCCTTCCTGGCGCTGGTCGCCGGCGTGCTGGTCACGATCGGACTGGCCACCATGCGTCGCGAGCATTTGGCCTCTGTGCTGGTGGCTGCGCTGGCAAGTGCAATCGTGGGATCGCTGGCCATGTGGTGGGTGGGCCACAGCCTTGGTGGAGTGCAGATCGAAGGACTGGCCGGCACCCAGGATCAGGTGATTGACGGCCCACTCGTGCTGCACATGCCCGCTGTTGCGCTGATGTGGCCAATAGCGGCCGCCGGCATCGTCACAGTGCTGGCCTTCGGCGACTGGCTGAGTGGCCTCAGGAGCAGATAGCCCTTTTGCCGTAAACTCCCACCGTGATCCGGCGCATTGATCTTCGAGGCAAGACTGTTGATCCTCGTACGACACTGCCAAGAGCCGCAATGGACGTCGCTGATGCAACGGAACGCATCCGTCCAATCCTGAACGACGTGCGCGAGCAGGGGGCTGCCGGCATCGCCGCGTGGACGCTGAAGCTCGATGGCATCAACCCGCCAAGTCTTCGCGTGCCAATGGAGAAACTGGGACAAGCCGAGGCCGAGCTTGAGCCTGCGGTGCGCGCGGCACTGCTGGAGGCAATCCGGCGCGCGCGCATCGTGCACAACGATCAACGCCGAACCGACATCAGCACTGTCGTCACTCCTGGTGGCACCGTTACCGAACGCTGGCTTCCGGTGGCGCGTGTGGGGCTGTACGTGCCTGGCGGTCGAGCGGTCTACCCGAGCAGCGTTGTCATGAATGTTGTGCCTGCTCAGGTTGCTGGAGTGCGATCACTGGCAGTGGTTTCACCACCGCAGCTTGACCACGGGGGATGGCCGCACCCCACCGTCCTGGCGGCGTGCTCGCTACTGGGCATTGAAGAGGTCTACGCAGTCGGTGGCGCTCAAGCAGTGGCCATGCTCGCGTATGGCGTGGATCTGCCCGACGGTCAGCGCTGCGCGCCCGTCGATTTGGTCACCGGCCCAGGCAACATCTACGTGACCGCTGCCAAGAGGGCGCTGCAGGGAGTCATCGGCATCGACAGTGAAGCCGGGCCCACCGAGGTCGCGATCCTGGCCGATGACTCTGCTGACCCCGTGCACCTCGCGGCCGATCTGATCAGTCAGGCCGAGCACGATGTGCTGGCGGCTGCAGTGCTCGTCACCCCTTCCTCGGCGCTTGCTGAGGCCGTGCAGGGCGAAGTGACGCGACAAGTGCCACTGGCCAAGCACCAGGAGCGCATCGCCGAAGCTCTGGCCGGACCGCAGAGCGCCATCGTGCTGGTCGATGACCTTGAGGCCGGACTGGCGCTGGTAAACGAATACGCCGCAGAGCACCTTGAGATTCAAACCGTCGATGCGCGTGAATGGGCGATGCGGGTGACCAACGCGGGTGCGATCTTTGTCGGCCCTTGGGCGCCGGTCACTCTGGGTGACTACGCCGCCGGCTCCAATCACGTGCTGCCCACGGCCGGTGCGGCTCGTCACTCGTCTGGGCTCTCAGTGCAGTCATTCCTGCGAGGCATCCACGTGATTGAGTACGACGAGGCCGCGCTACGCGAAGTTGCTCCGCACGTGGTGGCACTGGCTGATGCTGAAGACCTGCCAAGTCATGGCGCTGCCATTCATGCACGTTTTGCTGATCTCGAGTCCTCGTGAGCGAATTCCAGATACCGGTTCGCGAGGATCTCGTGGGCTCGGTTCCCTATGGTGCGCCGCAACTTGATGTTCCAGTGCGGCTGAACGTCAATGAGAACCCCTTCCCGCTGCCCGCTGAAATTGCTGAAGCAATGGGTCGCGCTGTAACGGCGATCGCGCCTGATCTGCACCGCTACCCAGATCGCGAAGCCTTCGATCTTCGCCGTCACCTCGCTGACTATTTGAAAGATGAATCCGGTGTTGGCTTGGCACCTGAGCAGGTGTGGGCGGCCAATGGATCAAATGAGGTCATGCACCAACTGTTCCTGGCCTTCGGCGGTCCAGGTCGCACTGCGGTCAGTTTTGATCCGACCTATTCGATGTACCCGGAGTACGCACGTGACACCTTCACGCGATACGTCACCTTTGCGCGTGCGTCGGACTTCTCAATCAATATCCCGGCGGCGATTCGACAACTGAAGGATCTTCGCCCGTCGCTTGTCCTGTTGACTTCGCCGAACAATCCCACGGGAACGATGCTGCCCACTGCCGATCTGGTGCAGCTGCTTGATGCCGGATTGGCGCTCGGTTCGATCGTGATCGTCGACGAGGCCTACGCAGAGTTCCGTACCGTGGGCACACCAAGTGCACTTGAACTCTTGGCTGACTATCCAAATCTGGTTGTCAGCAGAACGATGAGCAAGGCCTTCGGACTTGCCGGAGCACGGCTCGGATACGCAGCCGCCAGCCAGGCCATTGTCGATGCGCTGCGCATTGTGCGACTTCCGTATCACTTGTCGGCAGTCACGCAGATTGTTGCCATCACTGCGCTTCAGCATGCTGCTACTTTGCAAGCTCAGGTCGTCACACTTCGCGATGAACGCGATGCGCTGGCGCAATGGCTTGATGCACAGGGCTATCTCGTGGCCAAGAGCGATGCGAACTTCATTCTGTTCGGAGTATTCAAGGATCGCGACCGCGTGTGGCAGTCACTGCTCGACCAAGGAGTCCTGATCCGGCAGACCGGACCCGCTGGATGGCTGCGCGTGAGTATTGGCACTGCGCAGGAGAACGATAGGTTCAGGCAGGCGCTAGAGCAGGCACCCGGAACTGAACAGGAGGCGGCCCGATGAGCAGGACCGCACGTGTGGAGCGCAAGACCAAGGAGAGTTCTGTCCTTGTGGAACTCAACCTTGATGGCACTGGCGTGCACTCCATTGACACCGGAGTTCCGTTCTATGACCACATGCTTGCGCAGCTCGCCAAGCACGGGCTGCTGGATCTCACAGTTCACACCAAAGGCGATCTGCACATCGATGCGCACCACACTGTCGAAGACACTGCGCTTGCCCTGGGCCAGGCCATTAATGAGGCGCTCGGGGATCGCGCCGGACTGCGCCGCTTCGGTGACGCCGCGGTGCCACTTGACGAGTGCCTTGTGCAGGCGGTCGTTGACCTTTCAGGTCGTCCCTATCTCGTGCACGAAGAGCCGGAGATTGTTGAGTTGATCGGCAGTTATGACACGTCCCTGACTCGTCATATCTGGGAGTCACTTGTGGCCACCGCGCAGATCACCCTGCACGTGCGGGTGCTCTCGGGTCGCAATGCGCACCACATTGTCGAAGCGCAGTTCAAGGCAGTTGCACGCGCCTTGCGTGATGCTGTCACCGCTGATCCGCGAGTGGTCGGTGTGCCTTCCACGAAGGGGACGCTCACCGCATCGTGACTTCGCCTTCTGTTCACATTCTTGATTACGGCTCCGGAAACCTTCGTTCTGCGCATCGCGCACTGGAGAAGGTAGGGGCCGATGTCACCGTCAGCGCCGACTTCGATGCGGCAATGGCAGCTGATGGCCTGGTCGTGCCGGGAGTTGGCGCGTACGCGGCCTGCATGGATGGCATTCGCAAAGCTCGAGGCGACGTGCTTGTGGGTCGGCGCCTGGCTGGAGGTCGCCCAGTGCTGGGCATCTGCGTGGGGATGCAGGTGCTCTTTGACCGCGGAGTCGAGCACGGCATTCAGACACAAGGCCTGGGCGAGTGGCCTGGTGTTGTTGAGGGCCTGAAAGCACCTGTGCTGCCACACATGGGATGGAACACCGTGCAGATCGCGCCGGACTCCACGCTCTTTGAGGGAGTTGCTGGGGAGCGCTTCTATTTTGTGCACTCCTATGCAGTGCGGACCTGGGATCTGGTGGTCCAAAACCAGCGGCAGGCTGCCCCCAAGGTGACATGGAGCCACCATGGTGAGGATTTCGTAGCGGCTGTCGAAAACGGACCCCTGTGCGCGACACAGTTCCACCCGGAAAAGTCAGGCGACGCTGGTCTGCACTTGCTCAGCAATTGGGTCCGCACGCTCAAATAGCCGCATCTCACGCATTTCACACTGTCGAATAAGGTTGCGTCCGTGTCCGCCCAATCTCCCCTGATCCTGCTGCCCGCCGTCGATGTTGCCGATGGCAAAGCCGTGCGCCTGACCCAAGGCAAGGCGGGCACCGAAAAGGAGTACGGCTCTCCGATCGATGCCGCACGTGCTTGGGTCAACCAGGGAGCCGAGTGGATTCACCTCGTTGACCTTGATGCGGCGTTTGGGCGAGGCTCCAACGCAGCCCTGATAGCCCACGTCGTGCACGACGTACGGCATCAGGTGAAGGTCGAGCTGTCCGGTGGTATCCGTGATGATGCATCGCTGAAGTCGGCTCTTGCTACCGGCTGCACCCGCGTGAACCTGGGCACTGCCGCGCTGGAGGATCCGGAGTGGACCGAGAAGGTCATTCGTGAGCACGGCGAGCAGATCGCCGTCGGGCTGGATGTGCGTGGGTACACCCTGGCCGCCCGAGGTTGGACTCAAGAAGGTGGCGATCTCTGGGAGACCCTCGAGCGCCTGGATGCTGCCGGCTGTCACCGATATGTCGTGACTGATGTTGCCAAGGACGGCATGATGCACGGCCCGAACTTCCAGTTGCTCAAAGAGGTGTCTGACGCGACCAGTCGTCCGATCATTGCCTCGGGCGGAATCCATCGCCTTGAGGATCTTCACAAACTGGCCGAGATGGTGCCGCACGGAATCGAAGGCGCCATCATCGGTCGCGCGCTCTATGACCAGGCCTTCACTCTCCCCGAGGCGCTGGCTGCATCACAGGCTCGGTACGACCCGTACCAATGGGGTCCTGCGCAGCCGTGAGCCTTTCCATTCGAGTCATCCCCTGCTTGGACGTGGACGCGGGAAGGGTGGTCAAGGGAGTCAACTTCCTGGATCTACGCGATGCCGGTGATCCCGTTGAACTGGCCGCCCGATACAACGCGGAGGGCGCTGATGAACTGGTGTTCCTGGACATCACCGCGTCAAGTTCAGATCGCTCGACGATGTATGACGTGGTGCGAAGGACTGCCGAATCCGTATTCATCCCCTTGACCGTGGGCGGGGGAGTGCGGGCCGTTGAGGACTTCGATCGCCTGCTGCGCGCTGGCGCCGACAAGGTGAGCCTGAACACCTCTGCCATCTCTGACCCCGATCTGCTCAGTGATGCTGCTGAGCGTTTCGGTGCGCAGTGCGTAGTGCTCAGCATCGATGCCCGACGTTGCCCTGAAGGCATCAGCACCGACAGCGGTTTTGAGGTCACCACGCATGGCGGGCGTCGCAGCACCGGACTTGATGCCGTGGCCTGGTGCATTGAAGGAACCCGTCGGGGGGCCGGCGAGTTGCTGCTGAACTCCATGGACGCCGATGGCACCAAGCAGGGCTACGACATCGCACTGATCGAGATGGTGCGCCGCGAAGTCTCCGTGCCGATCATCGCAAGCGGCGGTGCAGGCAAACTTGACGACTTTGTGCCGGCCGTGGTCGCTGGCGCAGACGCAGTGCTGGCCGCAAGTGTCTTCCACTTCGGGCAGATGCGCATCGACGAGGTCAAGCAGGCGCTTGCTGCAGCCGAGTTCCCAGTTCGATAATTTTCGCTGCAGATCTATTCAGATGCCGGTGGCAACTGGCAGATCGTTATTGCTCCACTCCGACCAGGAACCTGCATAGAGCACGGTCTTGTAGCCGCCAGCAATCTCGAGCGCAGCAATCTCGTGCGCGGCCGATACCCCTGATCCGCAATACACACCAACCGGTCGGGCTCCATTTATCCCCAGGCCTTCGAACCTTGCTCGAAGATCCTCCGCTGAGAGAAAGCGACCCTCTGAATCCAGGTTCGCACTCGTCGGCGCGTTGCGGGCGCCAGGGATGTGGCCGGCCTTGGGGTCGATCGCTTCGACCTCGCCACGGAAACGTTCTGGCTCACGTGCATCCAGCAGAAGTCCGCGCTGGGTGAAGTCCTCTATCTCAGCAAGGTCAACGGTGCGAACAAGGCCCGATGAGAGTTCGATAGTGCCTGGCTGCGGGGTGACATCGTCAGTGGTCACTGCATGACCTGCCGCGATCCAGGCCGGTAAGGCGCCATCCAGCAGTCGCACATCGGTGAAGCCAGCCCACCGCAGCAGCCACCAAGCGCGGGCAGAAACCAGATTGCCCTCACCGTCATAGACCACCACTGCATCACCTGCGTTGATGCCCCAGCGACGGGCTGCAGTCTGGAATTGCTCTGCGGTTGGCAGGGGATGGCGGCCATGCTGTGGCAGCCCGATGTTTGACAGTTCACTGTCCAGATCCACGAAGACCGCCCCTGGGATATGGCCCTTCAAATACTCACTGTGACCGGGCGGTCCATTCAGGGCCCACCGCACGTCAAGGATCACGGGTGACTTGCCACTGGCGATGGCCGTGGCAAGTTCGTCAACATTGATCAGGATGGTCATGCTCTGAGGGTATATCGACTAGACACCGAGCTTCGCGGACTTGAATGCCGCGACAGCGCCCTGTTCGCCGTCGATGCGCACGTCCACAGCTGAGCGTCCGTGCAGCACCAGGATCAAGTCCAATGGCGTGCCCGTCAGCGTCAGCACAGGTGAGCCAGTCTTGATGGCCGCCGCCGGAGCGGCGATATCAGTGCGCTGCACGGTGATGCCCATCGGCAGTTTGTGAAGCAGCATCTTGCTCATCTGAGCCAGCCGCGTCCAGAGCACGTCACTCAGCTCGGCATCAATGGGGCGAGGCGTCCAGTCTGACTGGGCTCTTCGGACATCTTCGGCGTGCACGACAAACTCGATGATGTTCGCTGCCGCGTCGACGGCTGGGATCGAAAAGGGTGACCATCGGGGGGCGCCCTGGCGGAACTGCGCTACGAGTTCCTCGAATGGACGAGCGGCGTTCTCGGCCTGGACCTTGCTGGTCCACTTGGCCAATGGCGCGATGACGATGCCGGCGGCAGCATCGGGGCGAGCCTCACGAATCACCAGGTGAGCAGCCAGATCACGAGTGGTCCATCCGGCGCACAATGTCGGGGCGTCAGGCCCTGATGCGAGCAAGAGGTCGGCGAGATTATTGCGTTCGTCATGGACAAGAGTTGAGGTGCTCATACAGGCATCATGACGCACGGGCAGAATATGGCAATGTCATCACGTGAGGAGCTACTTGCCGCCGTGCGATTCAACGCCGACGGCTTGGTGCCGGCGATCGCCCAGCAGCAAGGCACCGGGGAGGTCCTGATGATGGCCTGGATGAACCGCGAGTCCCTGGAACAGACACTGAACACCGGCAAGGCGACCTATTACTCACGTAGTCGTGCTCGTCTTTGGACCAAGGGCGAGGAGTCAGGCAACACTCAGGTCGTGCTGAGGATCGCAGCTGACTGCGACGGCGACACCTTGCTGCTCGAGGTCGAGCAGACCGGCCCGGCCTGCCACACCGGTACCCGCACCTGCTTTGACTCCACTGCACTTGCCATCACAAGCATCGGCGTGACTTCGTGACCGCGATCCTCGGCTCGCGCACAGGTGTCGCGGCTCCGGATCTCGAGAGCTTCCGTGAACTTGCGCGCGACCGTCGCGTGATCCCTGTTGTTCGTCGACTGCTCGCTGACGGGCAGACGGCTGTGGGTCTGTTCCAGGCGCTGTGCGGTGATCGTGCGGGCACGTTCTTGCTTGAGTCTGCGGAGCAGGGCAAGCATTGGTCGCGCTACTCCTTCGTCGGAGTTCGTGCAGCAGCGATGCTGACCGATGTTGATGGCCACGCGCATTGGGTCGGTCGGATACCGCACGGTGTGCCGACATCAGGCTCGCCGGTTGACGTGCTGCGTGACACAGTCGCACTGCTTCAGACGCCGCCTCTGCCGGGGCTTCCTCCGCTCACGGGCGGTCTTGTCGGCTATCTCGGCTACGACATGGTTCGGCACTGGGAGCGCATCCCAGACAAGAATCCTGACGAGCTCGGCCTGCCCGATATGGCCTTCCTGCTAGCGACAGATCTGGCCGTACTGGATCACGCAGAGGGTTCGGTGCTGTTGATTGCCAATGCCATCAACTACGACGCGTCAGGTGAGCGCGTAGATGAAGCCTGGTCCGATGCCGTTGAACGACTCGATGTCATGCAGGCAGCGCTTTCCACTGGGCACGCGCATGTGCCCTCGACATTTGATCCAAATGCGGTGCCGGATGTGAAGTCATGGTCACCGGACGGCAAGTACATCGCCGATGTGGAGCGCGCCAAGGAGTACATCCGCGCTGGTGACGCTTTCCAGATTGTGCTGTCCCAGCGCTTCTCGACTCCCTGCCCGGCGCCAGCCTTGGATGTCTACCGGATTCTTCGCACGACAAACCCAAGTCCGTACATGTACTTGCTGCGTGTTCCAGAATTGGGCTCGGAGCTCAGCGAGCGCACTGCCTTTGAGATTGTTGGCTCGTCCCCGGAGGCATTGGTGACCGTGCAGCAGGGTCACTGTGTCGTGCACCCGATCGCTGGCACCCGTCCGCGCGGGATGAGCGTTGAAGAAGATGCGGCACTGTCCGAAGACATGCTGGCCGACGCGAAGGAACGCGCTGAGCACTTGATGCTCGTCGACCTGGCGCGCAATGACCTTGGGCGGGTCAGTGCTCCGGGCTCTGTTCAGGTGGTGGAGTTCATGCAGGTTGAGCTGTACTCCCATGTCATGCACATGGTGTCGACAGTGACCGGCGATCTAGCCGAAGGCAAGACGGCCTACGACGCTCTGGCAGCAACCTTTCCGGCAGGCACATTGAGTGGTGCCCCCAAGCCGCGGGCAATGGAGATCATTGATGAGCTTGAGCCGCTGCGGCGTGGCCTGTATGGCGGAGTCGTCGGCTATTTCGACTTCGCTGGCAATGTCGACACCGCCATTGCAATTCGCACAGCTGTGCTGAAGGACAACGTTGCCTACGTGCAGGCGGGCGCCGGTCTAGTGGCCGATTCAGTGCCCGAGGCAGAAGAAGCTGAGTGTCGGGCCAAAGCAGCGGCAGTACTTCGGGCTGTGGCCATTGCGTCCACCCTGCGCCCGGTTGATTCGTGAGGTCTCGACGACTTGCATTGACCCTGCTGATCGTCGGATCACTCGGTGTTCTTGGCAGTTGCGCACTGCAGTGGGTATCAGCCAGCGTCTCGATTCTCTCAGGGATCGGAACTCGGTCCTTCACCGCGACCGGGTCACAGCTGCTCCCACAGGCCACCGCCTGGGCGGTCCTGGCCCTTGCCGGCTCCCTGGCCTACATCGCTCTGCGGAGTTGGGTCCGGCAGATTGTCGGCTTGATCGTCGCGGTGACCGGCGTGGTGCTCGCCGTGCTTGCTGTTGGCTTTGGCTTGAACCCGGTCGTGGATTCCGCGGGAGAATTGCTCGTTGATATCCAGGTGCGGCCGTGGTGGGTCCTTGTCGCCCTGTGCGCGCTGTTGATCCTGGCTTCAGGGGTGATGGGCATGCTGTGGAGCCGACCTTGGCCGGCTCTGGGATCCAGGTTCGAGGCCGAGGGGGTTCGTCGTCAACGGCCGACCTCGCCATGGGATGCGCTGGACGCCGGACAGGATCCCACGATGTCAGATCCCGATGCGACCCAGTCACCTGCTTAGATACACACATGACTGATGCCCCTAGCCCGATCGCCCATGGCCACGGCAACACGCCAGCAGCCTGGACTGCCGTCACCATCATGATGATCGCTTCCGTCGTGGGAACCCTCGGCGTGATGATGAGCAACTGGGTGGTCTTCTGGATCGGAGTCGCACTTGTCGTTGTCGGCGCGATCGTTGGCAAGGTCATGCAGATGATGGGTCTTGGTCAACCACAGCACGTGTAGTTGGTGCGACTGCAGGTCTGTTTACCAAACTCTGATCCAGAATTGACCTCGGTCGACCCTTGGCAGCGCAATTCCACGCGCGTCTCTGACACGCTAGGCGCATGAGCGACAGTCAGAGCGTCAAAGGTCTAGTGCTTGTCGTTGAAGACGAGCGAGCAATCTCAGATCTCCTGCGCATGTACCTCGCACGTGAGGGTTATGGCGTCCATGTGGCGACGACCGGACCTGACGGACTCTCGTACGCGCGCACCTTGCATCCCATTGCGATCGTGCTTGATGTCGGACTTCCCGGTATTGATGGCACGGAGGTCTGTCGACAGCTTCGCGCCGAGGGGAACTGGGTCCCTGTGCTGTTCTGCACCGCACGCGACGACGAGGTCGATCGCATCATTGGTCTGGAACTGGGCGCCGACGACTACATCACCAAGCCATTCAGCCCTCGTGAAGTTGTCGCGCGTGTGAAGTCTGTTGTCCGTCGAGCCCAGCATGCAGCTGACGCACCTGGCCCGCTCAGACTTGGTGAAGTGCAACTGGACCCTGTCACTCGCCGGGTGTCGGTGGCTGGCGAGTCGATGATGCTCACGGCCACCGAATTCGACCTGCTCGCTCATTTGATGGACAACCCAGGTCGGGTCTACAGCCGTGATCAGCTGCTCAGTGAAGTGTGGGGCTACGCAGCAGTTGTGGGTACGCGAACCGTTGACGTCCACGTCGCGCAGGTGCGCTCCAAGCTTGGGGCTCACGACATCATTCGTACGGTGCGAGGAGTCGGCTACTCAGCCGAGGCAAGTCCGTGAACCATCCCAAGTCCCATAGCTCCAGCCTCGTCACAAGAACCGTTCTCCTGACAAGTCTGGTTGCCGCCATCGTCGTGATCGTTGCTGGCGTGATCTCCTATCCGATGCTGCGCGCTGCAGAAGCCACGCAGTCGCGCGCGACTCTCGCGCGTCTTGCCGATCTGACCGCCACCGCGATAGATCGTGGACCATCGAGTCCTTCCGATGACCAGATTCTCCCGCCGGCCCTTGCCGCCTCTTTGCAGTCAGAGCAAGTCAACGGATTCGTGGTGTTCTCGCCGGGTGCTCAGGTGCCTGGCATGAGCACAGCAGATCTTCGTGCGCTTCTGAGGCAGGGCACCATCTCCATGGAAGGCGACACCCGCCGCGGCGACCTCCTGATTGAAGGGCGAGTGCTGGCCAATGGCGGGGCCGTGGTGCTGCAGCAGCCATTGGCGGTCGCTGGCGGATCGGCGCAGGAAGGACTGCTGCGATTCCTGATGGCCTTGGTCATCGGCCTGCTCATCGCGATCCCGATTGGCTTCTTCGCGGCCAGACGCATGGTGCGTCCACTGCGCGCCGCTCGCGATGCCGCCTATGAGATGCAGGGTGGTTCGCGCGAGGTTCGATTGGCACCCGAGGGTCCAAGTGAAGTCGCTGAAATCGCCATCGCCTTGAACTCCCTAAGTTCGGCGCTGGACATATCCGAGCGCCGACAACGCGAATTCCTGCTGTCGGTGTCACATGAACTGCGCACCCCACTGACAGCCGTCAAGGGCTATGCCGAAGCGCTTGCCGACGACATTGTCGAGCCAGAGGACGTGGCACGCACGGGCGCCACCGTTGCCGCCGAAGCTCAGCGACTGGACCGTCTCGTGAGCGATTTGCTTGACCTGGCGCGCTTGGGAGCGGTCGATTTCCGCGTGCATCCGTCTACCGTTGACATGGCTGAAGTCGGACGCGATGCCGCAGAGGTCTGGGGTTCGCGCTGCGAGCGCGAGGACGTCGTATTTCGATCAGAGATCCCAGCGCTTTCCGAGCTGATCGTCACCGATCCAATGCGCTTGCGGCAGATCATCGACAATCTGGCTGAGAACGCATTGCGCGTTTCGCCAACAGGTTCTGTCGTCGTGCTTGCAATTCGCTCAGTTGCACAAGGAGTCGAAGTAGAGGTTCGCGACTCAGGGCCAGGACTCACTGAAGAGGACATGTCGATCGCCTTTGAACCGGGCGCGTTGTATGAGCGCTATCGCGGCGTACGGCCCGTTGGCACGGGCCTTGGACTTGCGCTTGTCGGCAGACTCGCGCAAGGACTGGGCGGAGCAGCTCGAGTGACCACCGCTCCCGAGGGCGGAGCCTGCTTCACCGTGTTCATTCCTCAATACGATCCTCTGCCTGAAGGCTTCGAAAGCTACGACTCAGCCTGAACGACTCCGGTACCTTGTGCACCACTGATCGGGGGATGACATGGTCGAGCCGCAACGCCAATTCTCAGGCGGTCACTGGTGGCAATGGGATGGCCAGGCGTGGGTGCTGGAGCCTGCCCCACCGGGTGAAGTTGCACCTGACGTCAGCCAAGACCAAGCACCGCCACTTTCGAGCGGAGATGCGGCGGGCGCCAGTGAATATCAAGCGCCCCCGCCGCCCTCGTTTGCAGCTGCAGCACCTGTCACGTCCGCAACTCAATCGAGTTGGCTGAGCAAATACTGGTGGATCCCAGCCATCGTGATCGGCGTGCTCGTAGTCGTTGGCGCGGTGTTTCTGTTCCGGCCCAAGACTTCAGTTCTCGAAGCTGCAGTAGCCACATGCAGCGCTCAAAATGCAGATGGGATCGACTTGGCTGACGGTGGATCAACGCTCATCGTTGATACCAAGGGTGAAGAGGACTTCAGCGGTTCGACGATCGCGCAATTGGTCTGTGTTCTCGCCGCACTCAAAGTGCCGGCCGCCGACTTGAATGCCATCCAGCGCACGAGTTCCAATGATGGAATCCAGACGGCTGAATGGGATGACCTGAAGGCAAGCTGGAAGTACCACCCTGACGACGGAATGAATATTCAGTTCACTCTCCAGTGAGGGGTGTTCGTTCGCGCTCGAGAACGACTTTCAGGCGACGAGCTGAGCCAGCGAGCTGCCGCTGGTAACGGTGAAGGCGAAGATGGCAACTTTCATGCCACCGGTGTCACTTGAGACCGTTTCGGACATACCCTGAGCGCATGGAAACCGCTGAGAAGGTGGACTCCGACCGCATCGTGATGCCGGCCCGCATCGATGCGCGTCCGCTCTGGCGTCGCCTGGCAGGGCCAGTTGCTGTTGGCGCAGGTGCCATTGCGGCCTGCGGATATCTCTCAGTTGTCAATCCAAACGAAGCCGGTCACTATCCGTCGTGTCCGTCGCGGAGCCTGCTCGGCATCGACTGCCCGGGCTGCGGCGGGATGCGTGGCATGTACTCCCTGCTGCACGGAGACGTGGCTGGTGCGATGGATCACAATGTGCTGCTGCTCGCAATCGTGCCGATTGTTGTGGGGCTATGGGTGCTGTGGCTCTCGCGCGCCATTCGCGGTCGGTATCCGCAGGTCAGTTACCGCCAGTTCCGCTTGCGCAATCGACTGTTGATTGTGGGACTGATCGCCCTCATTGGCTTTGGCGTCGTGCGGAACTTCGTTCCGTACTTGGGATCTGGAGTCTGATTCACGCAGTTCATTTCGGGCGCGATTCTGCGATGCGCACCCGCCGCATAGAATCCACCTCGTGAGCGTCCTGGCTGAGATCATCGTGGGAGTACGCGAGGATTTGGCCACCAGAGTCGCGCAGACGCCATTGGATGCCGTGAAAGATCGGGCGCTCATGGCAGCTCCTGCACTTCCCGTGATAGCGCAGCTCACTGCCGACGGGGTGCAGTTGATCGCAGAAGTGAAGCGTTCCAGTCCGAGCAAAGGTGCCTTGGCCCAGATCGCTGATCCTGCTGCGCTTGCCCGGTCCTATGCCGAGGGCGGAGCCGCAGCCATCTCAGTGCTGACCGAACAACGACGCTTCAACGGAAGCCTTGCCGATCTTGCCGCTGTGCGGGCCGCGGTTGACATCCCTGTCCTGCGCAAGGATTTCATGGTTGACGAGTATCAGTTCTGGGAGGCGCGTGCCTACGGCGCAGACATCGTGCTGCTGATTGTGGCGGCACTCGAGCAGGCCACCCTGATTTCCTTCCTTGGTCTGTCGCGCGAGTTGGGGATGACGCCGCTCGTTGAAGTGCATGACGAAGCTGAGGCAGAGCGCGCGATCGCGGCTGGTGCTGATGTCATCGGTATCAATGCGCGAAATCTGAAGACTCTTGAAGTGGATCGCGCGGTCTTTGCACGCGTGGCTCCGCTCATTCCTGCCCACTGCGTGCGCATCGCTGAATCAGGTGTTCGCTCCGCGCTGGACGTCGTGGAGTACGGACTGGCCGGTGCGGACGCCGTATTGGTGGGCGAGGCATTGGTGACTGGAGCAGACCCCAGATCCGCTGCCCAAGCGATGATCCAAGCGGGTCAGACTGTGGGGCTCTCGTCATGACCACAGGTCACTACGGCCCCTACGGTGGCCGCTTTGTTCCCGAGGCACTCAGCGCGGCTCTGGATGAATTGGATGCGGCTTTTCGCGTTGCCAAGGATGACGCAACTTTCCAGGCCGAACTACGCGATCTTGAACGCAATTACACAGGACGTCCCAATCCGCTTACCTTTGCTCGCCGATTCAGCGAGCATTGCGGTGGCGCTCGTGTGTATCTCAAGCGGGAAGACCTCAACCACACTGGTTCGCACAAGATCAATAACGTTCTCGGGCAGGCCCTGCTCACCAAAAGGATGGGCAAGTCACGTGTCATCGCCGAGACAGGCGCAGGCCAGCACGGCGTCGCGACGGCGACAGCAGCTGCGCTGTTCGGGCTTGAGTGTGCGGTGTACATGGGTCTTGAAGACACCAGGCGGCAGGCACTCAACGTTGCGCGGATGAAGCTGCTGGGCGCGGAGGTCATCCCCGTGACGGCAGGCAGCCAGACCCTGAAGGACGCCATCAACGAGGCGATGCGTGACTGGGTGGCTAGCGTTGACACCACTCATTACGTCTTGGGCACCGTCACTGGTCCGGCGCCTTTCCCAGAGATGGTGCGCTACTTCCATTCAGTGATCGGCACCGAGGCTCGCGAGCAGATCCTGAAGGCCGAGGGTCGCCTTCCTGATGCCGTGGTGGCCTGTGTCGGTGGTGGCTCCAACGCGATGGGCCTGTTCAGCGGCTTCATTGACGACGCTGACGTAATCCTGCGCGGCTATGAAGCCGGTGGCGACGGTGTCGAGACGGGTCGCCATGCCTCGCGCTTCTCCGGTGGCTCGCCAGGCGTGCTGCACGGCGCTCGTACCTATGTCCTGCAAGATGAGTGGGGCCAGACTCTGCCGTCACACTCCATCAGTGCCGGCTTGGACTACCCAGGTGTTGGCCCTGAGCACGCATGGCTGCACGACACCGGCCGCGCCAGTTATGAATCGATCACCGATGCTGAGGCGATGGAAGCCTTCGCTCTGCTCTCACGCACTGAGGGCATCATCCCGGCGATCGAGAGTGCGCATGGCCTGGCTGGAGCGATGCGCATTGGAAGAGAACTCGGCCCTGATGCCGTCATCATCGTGAACCTGTCAGGTCGTGGCGACAAAGACGTCGCGACCGCGGCTCGCTGGTTCAACATCGATCTGGGTGGCATGGTTGCTGCCGAACTCAGCCCAGAGATGCGTGAAGGTCGATGACCGCGCACGTCGCAGGCGCCTTCGCCAAGGCTGCAGCTGAGAATCGCGCTGCATTGATCGGGTACCTGCCTGCCGGATTTCCCACGCCGGAAATCTCCGTGCGCTTGATCAATGCCATGGTCGGCGCGGGGGTGGACATCATCGAAGTCGGCCTGCCGTACTCGGATCCGCTGATGGATGGCCCGGTCATTCAGCAAGCAGTCAATGAAGCACTTGCCGCGGGTACGACAACCGACCACGTCCTTGATGTCGTTCGCCAGATCACTGATGCTGGCGCCACTGCAGTCGTCATGAGCTACTGGAATCCCATCGAGCGCTATGGCGTGCAGAGGTTCGCTGCTGGCCTGCAAGCCGCCGGTGGTTCCGGATTGATCGCCCCTGATCTTTCGCCAGAGGAGGGCGATGACTGGGCGAGCGCGGCAATCGCCCATGACATCGATTGCATCTTCATGGTCGCCCCGTCATCCACCGATGCACGCATTGCCGAGATCGTCAGGCATGCCTCAGGCTTCATCTACGCCGCTTCAACAATGGGTGTCACAGGTGCGCGCACCAGCGTTGGGGGAGCGGCCAGTGGGCTTGTCGCACGCACCCGGCCGTTCACCGAACTGCCAATCGCCGTTGGCCTAGGCGTGTCCACAGCCGCGCAGGCTTCCGAAGTTGCTGCCTACGCCGATGGCGTGATCGTTGGCTCGGCATTTGTTCGTCGAGTGCTCGATGCCGACAGTGAATCGGCCGCGATTGCGGGCGTCAGCGAACTTGCATCCGAACTAGCCAATGGTGTGCATCGCTAGAGCGGCACTGTGACGTACGGTGGTGCAGTAGAGCAACGGACCAGCCAAGGAGTTCCACGCGATGAGCAATTCTTCTAATGACCGGCGCGAGCGCGCTGCCGCCGCAAAGTCGGCAGCAAATGTCGGCGGCAAGCGTCGCGAGCGGATGATCCGCCTCGCTGGTGGGGCCACAGTGCTGGTCATTGTCATCGGGATCATCGCGATCTCCGTGATTGCCAAGAACTCCGACTCCAGCACGCCGGATCCCGCGGTCACAGCCACGGCCGATCCGAATGCAGCACTCCCGGAGACGGTATTCGCGTCCGACAGCAAGTACGCCTTCGGCGTTCCTGTGGGTACCGCCACGGCGGCAATGCCGGTACTTGAGCTCTGGGAGGACTTCCAGTGCCCAGCGTGTGAGGCTGTTGAAAAGGCCAACGGTGAAGGCATCAGCGCGCTTGCCTCGGGCGGCAAGGTTCAACTCGTGCGTCGTCCAACGACCTTCCTGGACAACAACCTCAACAATGACTCCTCCTTGCGTGCGACCGCAGCCTGGGGCTGTGCAATCGACGCAGGTAAGACCGAGGAGTTCCATAAGACCGTGTACGCCAACCCGCCCGCTACTGAGGGCGATGGCTTCACCAACACCCAGCTGATCGGCTTTGCTGCTGACTCTGGCATTGAGGGTCCCGCGCTGGACACCTTCACCACGTGCTTGAACGATGGCAAGTACCTGGGCTGGGCGGCCAACAGCACAGCGGCCTTCTACCAGTCCGGTGCTCAGGGCACCCCCTATGCCCTGCTCAATGGAACAGTCGTGCCAAATGATGTGCTCGCTGACAAGGACAAGCTCGACGCCCTCGTCGCAAGCACCACCAAGAGCTGATTGCTGCACTTGATCCGAGCATTCATCCCAAGCCCAGATCATGGGGTCTGGAATCTTGGGCCGATCCCGCTTCGTGCCTATGCGATGTTCATCATCCTTGGCATTGTCGTTGCCGTCTGGCTGGGCAACAAGCGGTATGTGGCGCGCGGCGGACAGCCCGGCACGATCACCGACATTGCCATCTGGGCGGTGCCCTTTGGCATCGTCGGTGGACGGATCTATCACGTCATCAGTGATCACCAGCTGTACTTCGGACCTGGTGGATCTGGCTTCTCCGGTGCCATTCGGATCTGGGACGGCGGCCTTGGCATCTGGGGAGCAGTGGCCCTTGGCGCGCTGGGTGCCTGGATCGGTGCGCGCCGCCAAGGGGTGGCGCTGCTGCCAGTGGCTGATGCCATTGCTCCGGGCATCGCGTTGGCGCAGGCGATCGGACGTTTGGGCAACTACTTCAATCAGGAGCTCTTTGGCTCACCCACCAGCCTGCCGTGGGGTCTTGAGATTGATCTGGTCCATCGACCTGCTGGCTTTGAGCAGTACGAGACCTTCCACCCGACCTTCCTCTATGAGGCACTGTGGATGGTCGGGGTCGCACTGATCCTCATCTGGGCCGATAAGCGCTTCAACCTGGGACATGGTCGGGTCTTTGCCCTCTATGTCGTCCTTTACTGCGTAGGTCGCACGTGGATCGAGCTGCTGCGCATCGACACCGCCAATCACATTCTGGGCCTGCGCCTGAATGTCTGGACTGCGGTGATCGTGGGCCTTGGAGGATTGGTCTGGTTCCTGCTCTCAGCCCGCCTCAAACCAGGGAGAGAAGCACTGGTGGACACCCGGTAGTATTTTGCCTCGTTGGGCCAATGTCGTCCTGATAAGTCTGATCACCCATGGGGTGATCTGCACGGCTACGACGATTGGATGAGCACGATGTTCCCCAGCTCCCTTCCCACAGCATCTGGTCTGTATGACCCGAAATTCGAGCACGATGCCTGTGGCGTGGCCTTCGTAGCGACCCTTACTGGTATTGCCTCGCACGACATCGTCGCCAAAGCCCTGACTGCCTTGGTCAACCTGGAGCATCGCGGCGCCTCTGGCGCCGAACCGGACAGTGGCGACGGCGCTGGCATTTTGTTCAGCATCCCGGACGCCTTCTTCCGCGAGGTTGTTGACTTCGAACTCCCGGCGGCCGGCTGCTACGCAGCTGGCATGGCCTTCCTGCCGACCGATCCCACCCAGTTGCTCGAGGTCAAGTCCGCTATTGCTGCCATCGCCCAGACCGAAGGCCTGCGCGTGCTTGGCTGGCGTGCCGTGCCGACCGACCCCTCGCTGGTGGGACTCACTGCCCGCAGTGTGATGCCGATCTTCGAGCAGCTGTTCGTTGCCGCCGATGACGATTCGCTCAGCGGCATTGAACTGGATCGCCGAGCCTTCGCGCTGCGCAAACGTGCCGAGCGTGATGCCGCCGTCTACTTTCCCTCACTGTCGGCTCGCACGATCGTCTACAAGGGCATGCTCACCACAGGACAGCTCGAGCCCTTCTACCCGGACTTGTCCGACGAGCGGGTGGCGTCCCCATTGGCGCTGGTGCACTCGCGCTTCTCCACCAACACCTTCCCGTCCTGGCCACTCGCGCATCCCTACCGCTTCATCTCTCACAACGGCGAGATCAACACTGTGCAGGGCAACCGCAACTGGATGCGTGCCCGCGAGGCAATGCTCAAGAGCGATCTGATTCCCGGAGACCTGACTCGCCTGTTCCCGATCTGCACCAACGGCGGCTCGGACTCAGCCTCCTTCGACGAGGTACTGGAACTCATTCACCTCGGCGGGCGCTCCTTGCCGCATGCCGTGCTGATGATGATTCCTGAGGCATGGGAGAACCACCCTTCCATCGACCCCGCCCGTCGTGCCTTCTACGCCTTCCACTCCACTTTTATGGAGCCATGGGACGGACCAGCAAACGTCTGCTTCACCGATGGCAGCATCATCGGCGCAGTGCTGGACCGCAATGGTCTGCGCCCTGGTCGCTATTGGGTCACCGAAGATGGACTTGTGGTGCTCGGCTCCGAAGCCGGTGTGCTCGATCTTGATCCAGCAACGATCGTGCGCAAGGGCCGCTTGCAGCCAGGTCTGATGTTCCTGGTCGACACCGTTGCCGGTCGCATCATCGAAGATGACGAGATCAAGGCCGAGCTCGCTGCTGCTGAGCCGTACCAAGCCTGGCTCGATGAGGGCATCGTCCACCTTGAAGAACTGCCCGAGCGTGAGCACATCATGCACACCTCAGGATCAGTGGCGCGTCGTCAGCAGACCTTTGGCTACACCGAGGAAGAACTGAAGATCCTGCTTGATCCCATGGCGCGCACTGGCGCAGAGGCCATTGGCTCCATGGGCACAGATACCCCAATCGCGGTGCTGTCTACTCGTCCGCGCCTGCTGTTCGATTACTTCCATCAGTTGTTCGCGCAGGTGACCAACCCGCCGCTGGATGCCATCCGCGAAGAGATCGTGACATCGCTGCACGGCACTATCGGCTCAGAGGGCAATCTGCTTGAAGCCTCACCTGGTCACTGTCATCAGGTGGTGCTGCCGTTCCCGGTGATCGACAACGACGAGCTTGCCAAGATCCTGCACATCAACGATGACGGCAATATGCCCGGCTTTGCTGCAGCTGAGATCGAAGGCCTGTACGACGTTGCCGGTGGTGGCGAGGCATTGCAGAACCGTCTCACCGAGATCTTCCATGAGGTCGATGCCGTCATTCGTGAAGGCAAGCGCTTCATCGTGCTGTCCGACCGAGACAGCGATGCCGATCGCGCCCCGATCCCAACCCTGCTGCTGACCTCTGCTGTCCACCACCACCTGGTGCGCACCAAGGCCCGCACGATGGTCACGCTCATCGTTGAGGCTGGCGATGTGCGCGAGGTCCATCACGTTGCACTGCTCGTTGGTTACGGAGCTGCGGCGGTCAACCCCTATCTGGCTCTTGAGACCGTTGAAGACATGGCTCGTCGCGGAGTCATCGATGACATCACGCCAGAGAAGGCAACCCGCAACCTGATCAAGGCGCTGGGCAAGGGCATCTTGAAGGTGATGTCCAAGATGGGCGTCTCCACTGTGGCCTCCTATCGTGGCGCCCAGATCTTTGAAGCCGTTGGCCTTGGGCCTGAGGTCATTGAGGCCTACTTCTCCGGCACGAGTTCCAAGCTCGGTGGTGTTGGCATCGACGTGCTTGCCCAAGAGGTTGCCGATCGTCATGACGTGGCGTACCCGCCAAGTGGGATCTCACCTGCGCACCGCACTTTGAACGTCGGTGGCGAGTACAAGTGGCGTCGCGAAGGCGAACTGCACTTGTTCAACCCCGAGACGGTCTTCCGCTTGCAGCACGCGACGCGCAACAAGCGCTATGACATCTTCAAGCAGTACACCAATGAGGTCAATGAGCAGTCCGAGCGACTGATGACCTTGCGTGGGCTCTTCGAGTTCCGCGACGGCGTGCGCGAGCCCATTGACATTGAAGAAGTCGAACCAGTCTCTGAGATCGTCAAGCGCTTCTCCACGGGTGCGATGTCCTACGGATCAATCTCCGCTGAAGCCCACGAGACTCTCGCCATTGCGATGAACCGGCTGGGTGCAAAGTCCAACACCGGTGAAGGCGGGGAGGACCCCGAGCGTTTCGTGCCGATGCCGAACGGGGATTCGAAGCGTTCTGCGGTGAAGCAGGTGGCCTCGGGTCGATTCGGCGTGACCAGCGAGTACCTCGTCAACTCCGATGACATTCAGATCAAGATGGCGCAGGGCGCAAAGCCGGGCGAGGGCGGTCAGCTGCCAGGTCAGAAGGTGTACCCGTGGATCGCGAAAACGCGATACGCGACTCCCGGGGTTGGCCTGATCTCCCCACCGCCCCACCACGACATCTACTCGATCGAGGATCTCGCACAGTTGATCCACGACTTGAAGAACGCCAACCGGTATGCGCGCGTGCACGTGAAGCTGGTGTCAGAGATTGGTGTCGGCACGGTCGCGGCTGGTGTGTCCAAGGCCCATGCCGACGTCGTGCTCATCTCCGGCTTTGACGGCGGCACGGGCGCGTCACCACTGACCAGCCTCAAGCACGCCGGGACTCCTTGGGAACTCGGCCTTGCTGAGACCCAGCAGACGCTGATGATGAACGGTCTTCGTGATCGCATCGTCGTGCAAGCCGATGGCCAGCTGAAGACTGGTCGCGATGTCATCGTTGCTGCGCTCCTGGGTGCAGAGGAGTACGGCTTCGCCACTGCTCCGCTGGTCGTCATGGGTTGCGTGATGATGCGGGTGTGCCACCTGGACACCTGTCCTGTCGGTATCGCTACGCAGAACCCTGTACTGCGCGAGCGCTTCTCGGGCAAGCCTGAATTCGTCGAGAACTTCTTTGAGTTCATTGGCCTTGAAGTGCGCGAGCTGCTCGCCGAACTTGGCTTCCGTTCACTGGATGAGGCCATCGGCCAGGTCGAGATGCTGGACACCAAGAAGGCAGTCACCCATTGGAAGGCTGCCGGCTTGGATCTCTCGCCAATTCTGGAGATGCCACGCGTTGCTGAGGGCTCACCTCGTCGCGCCATGATCGAGCAGAATCATGGGCTCGATGTTGCGCTGGACAACGAGCTCATCGCGATCTGCCAGCCGGCAATCAATGACGGTGAACTGGTGCGTGCTCAACTGAGCGTGCGCAATGTGAACCGCACAGTGGGCACCATGCTGGGGGCTGAAGTTACGCGTCATCACGGTGGCGAAGGCCTGCCTGACGGCACGATTGACCTGACCTTCATTGGTTCGGCCGGTCAGTCCTTTGGTGCCTTCCTGCCAAGTGGCATCACGCTTCGCCTTGAAGGCGATGCCAATGACTACGTGGGCAAGGGACTTTCCGGAGGTCGCATCGTGGTGCGTCCGCATCGCGAGGCCCAGTTCGTTGCATCTGAGCAGATCATTGCTGGCAACGTCATCGCCTACGGCGGCACTCGCGGAGAGATCTACCTACGCGGACGCGCGGGCGAGCGCTTCTGTGTTCGCAACTCCGGTGTGACGGCAGTAGTTGAAGGCGTCGGTGATCACGCGTGCGAGTACATGACTGGTGGGCGCGTAGCGATCCTTGGCGCAACTGGTCGCAACCTCGGTGCTGGCATGTCAGGAGGCATCGCCTACGTCCTTGATCTGGATCCCGACAAGGTCAACCCTGAGATGATTGATCTTGATCCAATGACCTCTGCGGACGCCGAAGAGCTGCACGAGATCCTGCAGAATCACTACGAGGCGACGGAATCCTCCGTGGCATATCTGCTGCTCGAGGACTGGATCACAGGTCTTGCTCGCTTCACCAAGGTGATGCCCAAGGACTACAAGCGCGTACTGCAATTAACACAGCAAGCTGTCGACGAGGGTCTTGATCCGCTCGTCTTTGTGATGGGAGGCGGACATGGCTGATCCAAGAGGTTTTCTGAATGTCGGACGCGAACTGCCCACGCGCAGGCCAGTTGATGTTCGCTTGCAGGACTGGAGCGAGGTCTACGAGGAGTTCGACTCCGCGCAGGTGCGTACGCAGGCCAGTCGTTGCATGGACTGCGGCATACCGTTCTGTCACAACGGCTGCCCGCTGGGCAACCAGATCCCAGAGTGGAATGACCTCGTCTATAGCGATGACTGGGAAGCAGCCATCGAATGGCTGCACGCCACAAACAACTTCCCTGAGTTCACTGGGCGCTTGTGCCCGGCGCCTTGCGAAACGGCATGCGTGCTGGGCATCAATCAGGATCCAGTGACCATCAAGCAGGTCGAGGTCTCGATCATCGATCGCGCGTGGGACGAAGGCTGGGTCCAGCCTCGTGTGCCTGACGCGGTCTCGGGCCTGACTGTTGCCGTCATCGGCTCTGGACCGGCGGGTCTGGCAGCAGCGCAGCAACTGGCTCGCGTGGGTCACACGGTTGCGGTCTATGAGCGTGCCGATCGCATTGGTGGCTTGCTGCGCTACGGCATCCCTGAGTTCAAGATGGAGAAGAGCGTTCTTGATAGACGCCTGGCGCAGATGGAGGCCGAAGGCGTTCGATTCCGTCCCGGTGTCGACATCGGCATCGACTTCACGGGCCAGGACATTCGTCGTCGATATGACGCAGTGATCCTTGCCATCGGCGCAACGAAGTGGCGTGATCTGGACGTGCCGGGTCGTGAATTGCGCGGGGTCTACCAGGCCATGGAGATCCTGCCCTTGGCCAATCGCGTGCAGGAAGGCGATATCGACGAGTCACCGCTGGATGTCAAGGGCAAGCACGTGGTCATCATCGGTGGCGGAGACACTGGTGCTGACTGCCTGGGCACCTCGCATCGTCAAGGTGCGGCCTCAGTGACGCAGCTGGAGATTCTTCCTACTCCGCCGCAGACTCGTCCAGGCACACAGCCATGGCCGACCTACCCGATGATCTACCGCACCTCCAGCGCTCATGAAGAAGGCGGCGAGCGGCTGTTCGCGGTCTCCACCACGCATTTCGTCGATGATGGCACCGGGCAGGTCAAGGCACTGGCACTTGTCGATGTCGAGCCCTTTGAAGGTGGCTTCCGACCAGTTGCCGGTTCAGAGCGAGAGATTCCTGCCGATGTCGTGATGCTGGCGATGGGCTTCACCGGCCCTGAAGCCGACGCCTTGGTCGAGCAGTTTGATCTCAGCCTCGATGGCCGCGGCAACATCAATCGTGATGCCGCCTATGCCACAGAGGTCGAGGGAGTCTTTGTTGCTGGCGACGCTGGACGAGGCCAATCGCTGATCGTGTGGGCGATTGCCGAAGGTCGCGCAGCCGCTTCCGCTGTTGACGCATATCTGACTGGCCAGACCACCTTGCCTTCGCCGATTGCATCGACAGTTCGCCAGCTCATGGCCTAGGAGTCATCCGATCGATGACATCGCTTACAGCGCTTCAGATAAGGTCATGAGCATGCGCAGGGCAAAGATCGTTGCCACGATGGGCCCGGCTACCGCCGACATTGAAGCCATTCGTGGACTTGTGGAAGCCGGAATGGATGTCGCACGGCTGAATCTCTCCCACGGCAGCTACGAGCAGCATGAGTCGGTCTATCGCCTGATTCGCCAAGCCGCAGATGAATCTGGCCGCGGCATCGGCGTCCTTGCTGATCTGCAGGGTCCCAAGATTCGCCTTGGCCGATTTGCTGCAGGCCCGGTACTGCTCACCGAAGGTGAGGAGTTCATCGTCACCACTGAAGAAGTGCCCGGTGACAAGTTCATCGTCTCGACTTCCTATCTGGGGCTTCCCCAGGATGTGCACCCCGGCGACAGTGTGCTGGTCGATGACGGACGCATCGCACTTGAGGTCGTGCGCGTTGAAGGCCCACGAGTCATCACGCGGGTCGTAGAAGGTGGCCGAGTCTCAGATCACAAGGGCTTCAATCTTCCCGGCGCTGCTATGAGCGTCCCGGCAATGTCGGCAAAGGACCGCGGTGATCTGCGCTGGGCCCTTCGCATCGGCTGCGACATGATCGCGCTGTCCTTTGTGCGCAGCGCAACCGATATTGAAGACGTCCACGCCATCATGGCCGAGGAGGGCGTGCGCATCCCGGTGCTGGCCAAGGTTGAGAAGCCACAGGCCGTTGAGAACCTGCAGGAGATCATCAACGCCTTTGATGGCGTGATGGTGGCCCGTGGAGATCTTGGCGTCGAACTGCCTCTTGAGCAGGTACCGCTGGTGCAGAAGCGCGCCATTCATATGTGCCGTGAAGCAGGCAAGCCGGTGATTGTTGCAACCCAGATGCTGGACAGCATGATCAGCGCCAAGCGCCCAACAAGAGCCGAAGCTAGCGACGTCGCCAACGCAGTGCTCGACGGTGCCGACGCCTTGATGCTTTCCGGTGAGACCAGTGTTGGCGCGCACCCCAACACCGTTGTGCAGACGATGGCCCGCATCATCGAGCACGTCGAAGGCGAAGCACTTGGGCGCCTGCCTGGACTGGATGAGCCGCGCGCGGGCTCCACCAATCGCGCACTGACGCACGCAGCCGTGATGGTCGCCGACGATGTCGATGCCACTCACTTGATCGCCTTCACCGAAACCGGACTTTCGGCTCGACTCATCGCCCGTTGGCGCAGTGCGACCAGGCTGCTGGCCTTCACACCGGATCCGCGGGTCCGCAGCCAACTGGCGCTGTGCTGGGGAGTGGAGACCTTCCTGGTCTCTCAGGTCGAGCACACCGATGACATGGTCATGCAGGTCGACAAGGCGCTGCTGGACATCGGACGCGTCGCACCAGGGGAGCGCGTGGTGATTGTTGCTGGCGTGCCACCAGGTGTGCCAGGCACCACCAACGGCATGCGCGTGCATCGCATCGGCAGTTCAGGCCGCGGCTCCGGCGTTTAGTTCTTCCTTGCTGCCTTGGGCTTCTTCGGTTTGGGAGCAGGAAGCGCGGCGTAGGTGATGCCCACGAGCTGTTCCAGCCAGTCCGTATCTGCAAGCTTGGCCTTGCTGATCTTCAATTGCGGCTTGGCTCCGGGGTAGGGCTCACCGCGGCCGATGCGACCAGCGAATGCCACACCTTCATCAGTTGGCTTGATGAACATGGTGTTGTCGCAGATCAATCCGATGATCTTGTCCTTGCAGTAGAGCCCGTACTCACCGAACATCGGATTCGCACGCATATCGCGCGCAGACAGTTGCTCCAACACGTAGTCCACGAATGCGCGGTCGGTGCTCATCGCTTTGGTGGGGGTCCTGGTGCAAAGCGAAGCAGCACGGCGTCGGTGGTGCACTTGAAGCGATAGGGCGCGCCGCCGGGAACCATGATGCCGTCATTGACCTTCAACTCACCGAGCAGCACGTCATCGGCAGCCCAGAAGGTGGCTTCGCCATCAATGACGTACCAAATGGAATCTCCGGGGTGGGAGTGTAATCCGTTCTCGCCGCCTTCTGCGCGATAGCGACTGACCGAAAGGCCAAGTTCGCCACTGCGCGTCAGTGCAGCAGCCTTGCCGGTGATGTCGGTGGCCGAGAAGGTGTGAAAGCCGCCGGAGGCTTCAGTGGTCGTATCTGACAAGGGCAAGTCCCAAGCAACGCGGTCGGGAAAGTGCCCGTAGAACTTCTCTGTCACGGACGTGATCCTTCCACAGCAGGCTCGACGAGGCTGAAAGGACTGGTACCAGAAGTGGTAGCATCGATGCATGGCTATGACCTTGCGCCTCAATGAGCAGGACGCCCGTGCCTTGGCAGAGCAATCTTCCCTGGAGCACCGCTCGCAGCAGGAGATCGTCACGACAGCCGTGCGCGAGTACATCGAGCGGACGAGCCGTGCTTCTTTGCTCGAACAAGTGCTCAGTGAACAACTTCCCCGATATGCAGAAGCCTTGGAGCGGCTCGGTCAGTGATCTACCTGACCCTGGACGAGCTGCTACTAGTCGCCGAGCGGGCGATCGGGCAGCAGGTGCTGATCCGCGACGCAGGGCTACTTGAGTCTGCCTTGGCGCGACCACAGACCGTGCTCTTCGGTGAAGACGCCTACCCCGACATTCACACCAAAGCTGCGGCGCTTCTTCAATCGATTTGTTCAAATCACGCCTTAGTCGACGGCAACAAGCGTCTAGCGCTTGCAGGAGCCATAGCCTTTCTTGGCGTCAACGGCTGGCAGTTGACGCTCACCAACGATGAGGCCTATGACCTCGTGATTGCTGTTGCTTCAGGTGAACTCGACGATCTGGGAAGCCTCGCGGCCCGATTACGGACTGGGTCTCAAGAGCGCTAGAGTCAGCACTGCTCGACATCCTTTAAGCCCGTCCTGTGAGGCGGGGAAGGGGGTCCACATGGACTCTGCACGCGCGCACGATCTTCGGACCGTGCTCTCCGGCGACGATATCGCCCGAGCCAGCCGCCGCATCGCCCACGAGATCGTTGAAAAGGCCAAAGGCGCATCCGACCTGGTGATCCTTGGCATTCCCACCCGAGGCGTCTATCTCGCGCAGCGCATCGCCGCTGCGATCTCAGATATCGAAGGCGTCGAAGTTCCGGTTGGGGCGCTGGACATCACCTTGTATCGCGATGACCTGCGTCTACAGCCTCCGCGCGCCCTTGAGCCCACATCGATCCCCTCGGGTGGCATCGATGGCAAGACCGTGGTGCTTGTCGACGACGTCCTCTATTCAGGTCGCACGATCCGCGCTGCGCTTGACGCGCTCAACGATGTCGGTCGTCCAGCTGCGGTGCGCTTGGCGGTGCTCGTTGACCGAGGGCATCGCGAACTGCCGATTCGGCCCGACTACGTCGGCAAGAACATTCCCACCTCGTCAACTGAGCAGGTGTTTGTGCGCTTGAGCGAACTCGATGGCACCGACGCCGTTGAGATCGCCGATGGGGCAGGTGCCTGATGCGTCATCTGCTCTCCGCCGGCGACCTGGATCGTGATGCGGCATTGCTGATCCTCGACACTGCTGCTGAGATGTCAGCCTTGTCGGATCGCAGTGTCAAGAAGCTGCCGACTCTGCGTGGTCGCACTGTGGTGAATCTGTTCTTCGAGGACTCCACCCGCACTCGCATCTCCTTTGAACTGGCTGCCAAGCGCCTTTCGGCCGATGTCATCAACTTCGCGGCCAAAGGCTCTTCAGTGTCCAAGGGTGAGAGCTTGAAGGACACGGCTTTGACCCTTGAGGCCATGGGCGCGGATGCTGTGGTGATTCGACACTGGGATTCCGGTGCGCCCTATCGCCTTGCGCACGCCGACTGGATTGGCGGCTCAGTCATCAACGCCGGTGATGGCACGCATGAGCACCCAACGCAGGCCCTGCTTGACGCCTACACGATGCGCAGGCATCTGCGCGATGGACAAGGCGATCTTGATGGCGTTCGGGTGGGCATCGTCGGCGATGTTCTGCACAGCCGAGTTGCGCGATCTAATGTGCTGCTGTTGCAGACTCTTGGAGCCGAAGTCACACTCGTTGCGCCACCGACTCTGCTGCCGATCGGCATCGAGAAGTGGCCATGTGAGGTCAGCTATCACATCGACGAAGTGCTGCCCAAGGTCGACGCGATCATGATGCTGCGCGTGCAGTCTGAGCGTATGAAGGACGCCTACTTCCCAACAGCGCGCGAGTACAGCCGCTTGTATGGACTGGGTGGTGACCGAATGCGACTGCTCCCCGAGCATGCAATCGTGATGCATCCCGGTCCGATGAACCGCGGCATGGAGATTTCTGCTGAAGTCGCGGACAGCGCTCAGGCCGTGATGGTCGAGCAGGTCGCCAATGGCGTCAGCGTTCGGATGGCAGTGCTGTATCTGTTACTCGGTGGGGCAAAGGAGTTGAGCGAATGACCGCGATCGTCATCCAGGGGGTGCGCCCCTATGGGGAGGATGCCGTTGATCTGGTCATCAACGATGGCGTGATCACCGAGATCCTTGCTCCCGGTACCGGAGTCGGCACCATCATCGAAGCTGATGGTCTGATTGCGCTTCCCGGCTTTGTCGATCTTCACACTCATCTGCGTGAGCCGGGCCGCGAGGATGCCGAGACCATCGAAACCGGCTCGCAGGCTGCCGCACTTGGTGGATTCACCTGCGTGCACGCAATGGCCAATACCGATCCGGTTGCCGATACGGCAGGCGTCGTGGAGCAGGTCTGGCGTATCGGTCGTGAGATCGGGCTCGTTGATGTGCGCCCGGTTGGTGCAGTGACCGTTGGGCTTGAAGGCACGCAGCTTTCTGAGATCGGCGCCATGGCCAATTCGGCTGCTGGCGTCACCGTGTTCAGTGATGATGGCAAGTGCGTGCACGATGCCTTGCTGATGCGACGAGCGCTGGAATATGTGAAGGCATTCGGGGGAGTGGTTGCCCAGCATGCGCAGGAGCCGCGTCTCACCGAGAACGCGCAGATGAATGAAGGTGAGCTGTCTGGTCGCCTCGGCATGGTCGGCTGGCCAGCGGTTGCTGAAGAGGCAATCATCGCTCGCGACGTACTGCTTGCCGAGCATGTCGGTTCGCGTCTGCACGCCTGCCATGTCTCAACGGCCGGCTCGGTCGAAGTCATTCGCTGGGCCAAGAGTCGCGGGGTCAACGTCACCGCTGAGGTCACGCCCCATCACTTGCTGCTCACTGAAGATCTCGTGGCCAGTTATGACCCGGTTTACAAAGTCAACCCACCGCTTCGCAGCACAGCAGATGTTCTTGCGCTGCGCGAGGCGCTTGCCGATGGCACCATCGATGCAGTTGCCACCGATCACGCGCCACACCCCCATGAACACAAGGACTGCGAGTGGGGCTCGGCCGCAATGGGAATGCTCGGTCTGCAGACCGCATTCAGCGTCGTCATGGAAACCATGATCGAGCCTGGACTTCTGGACTGGCGCGCAGTTGCTGATCGCATGTCGGTGCGTCCAGCTCGCATCGGTGGCATTGCCACGCAGGGGCATTCGATCGAGGTCGGCGCGCTTGCCAACATTGTTGTGGTTGATCCCAATGCCCGCTGGACAGTCGTGCCCGAAGAGCTCGCGTCCAAGAGCTCGAATACTCCTTACGCAGCACGAGAGTTCCCCGGAGTCGTCGTGCACACATTCTTTGAAGGTCGACCAACAGTGATAGGTGGCAAAATCGCATGACCCAGGTAGAACCATCGCTTCACGAACAAGCAGTATTGGTACTTGAAGACGGGCGCGTCATGCACGGCGAGCGCTACGGCGCTTCTGGTGTGACCTTCGGCGAAGCAGTGTTCTCCACGGGCATGTCCGGCTACCAGGAGACGCTGACTGACCCTTCCTACCACCGTCAAGTTGTCATCATGACTGCGCCGCACATCGGCAACACAGGCGTCAATCTTGAAGACGCGGAATCAAGCCAGATCTGGGTTGCCGGATACGTCGTGCGCGATCCCTCGCGCCTTTCATCCAACTGGCGCGCCACCGGTGATCTGGCCCAAGCCCTTGCAGCGCAAGGCATTGTCGGGATCAGCGGCATCGACACTCGCGCATTGACTCGACATCTGCGAGAGCGCGGCGCGATGCGGGTCGGTATTTTCACCGGCGAATTCGCGAACAGGTCAACAGAAGAACTCCTTGCTGAGGTGCAGGCCAGTCCCGGCATGGTCGGCGCGAGCCTGACTGACGATGTCAGCACTGATGAGGCCTATGTCGTGCCAGCTATCGGCGAGCGACTGTTCACCGTTGCCGCGATTGATCTCGGCATCAAGACGATGACCCCGCATCGGCTGGCCGAGCGCGGAGTCGAAGTACACGTGCTTCCTGCCTCCGCGTCGATTCAGGAGATCTACGCCATTGATCCCGACGGTGTGTTCTTCTCCAATGGTCCCGGTGACCCAGCCACCGCCGATGACGCCGTCACAACCATGCAGGCCGTGCTTGCAAAGCGCACGCCCATCTTCGGGATCTGCTTCGGCAACCAGGTACTGGGCCGTGCCTTGGGGCTTGGCACCTACAAGCTTCGATACGGGCACCGTGGCATCAATCAGCCAGTGCAGGATCTGCGCACTGGCAAGGTTGCGGTCACCGCGCACAACCACGGCTTCGCAGTTGATGCGCCTCGCGATGGCGAGTTCGACACGCCGTATGGCAAGGCCATCGTCAGTCATGTATGCCTGAACGACGACGTGGTCGAAGGGCTTCGCTGCCTGGAGACTCCCGCATTCAGCGTTCAGTACCACCCTGAAGCCGCTGCCGGTCCTCATGATTCGGCGTACCTGTTCGACGAGTTCATTGAATTAATGCAGAGCAATCGAAAGGTGCGTGCCTGATGCCACGTCGCAGTGACATCAAATCGGTGATGGTCATCGGATCCGGACCAATCGTCATCGGTCAGGCCTGCGAGTTCGACTACTCAGGCACGCAGGCCTGCCGAGTGCTTCGCGATGAAGGCATTCGCGTGGTGCTGGTCAACTCCAACCCAGCAACGATCATGACTGATCCGGAGTTCTCCGACGCTACCTACATCGAGCCGATCACTCCCGAGTTCGTTGAACGCATCATCGCCAAGGAGCGTCCAGATGCTCTGCTGCCAACTCTTGGCGGACAGACCGCTCTGAACACGGCTATTGCTCTGCACAAGAACGGGGTGCTCGCCAAATACGGAGTCGAGCTCATCGGTGCCGACGTCGATGCGATCGAGCGCGGCGAGAACCGTGAGATGTTCAAGAAGATCGTGGCTGACATTGGTGCGGAGAGTGCTCAGTCAGTGATCTGTCACACCCTGGACGAGTGCCTGGCCGCGGTTGATGAACTCGGCTATCCGATGGTGGTGCGCCCTTCCTTCACCATGGGTGGCGCAGGTTCGGGTATGGCCTACAACGAGACAGATCTGCGCCGCATTGCCGGTGCTGGTCTGCAGGCAAGCCCCACCACAGAGATCCTGCTCGAGGAGTCAATCCTGGGCTGGAAGGAATATGAGCTCGAACTGATGCGCGACAACCGCGACAACGTCGTGGTGGTCTGCTCGATTGAGAATCTGGATCCGATGGGCGTGCACACCGGTGACTCCATCACGGTGGCTCCGGCACTGACCTTGACTGACCGCGAGTACCAGCACATGCGCGATGTCGGCATACAGATCATTCGCGCCGTTGGCGTGGACACCGGTGGTTGCAATATTCAGTTCGCCGTGAATCCGCAGGACGGCCGACTCATCGTCATTGAGATGAATCCGCGAGTCTCGCGATCATCCGCCTTGGCATCAAAGGCCACTGGCTTCCCGATCGCCAAGATCGCTGCTCGTCTTGCCGTGGGATACACCCTTGATGAGATTCCCAACGACATCACCAAGGAGACCCCAGCCTCTTTCGAGCCGAGCCTTGACTACATCGTGGTGAAGATCCCGCGCTTTGCCTTCGAGAAGTTCCCGATGGCTGACACCACCTTGACCACGACGATGAAGAGCGTCGGGGAGGCCATGTCCATCGGTCGCAACTTTACCGAGGCCCTGCAGAAGGCACTGCGCTCATTGGAGAAGGCCGAGGCAATCTTCACCTGGCCCGCAACTCGCGAAGAAGTCGATGTCGATGCGCTGCTGGCAACTATGGGTCGTCCGCACGATGGGCGGCTCTCCTTGGTGCAGCAAGCACTCTGGGCAGGCGTCTCACCAGAGCAGGTCTTCGATGTCACCAAGATCGATCCGTGGTTCCTGGATCAGATCTGTCTGATCAACGAAGTCGCCGACGAGGTCCGAGCTGCAGCTGAATTGAATCCTGCAACTCTGCGCAGGGCCAAGCGTCATGGGTTCTCGGATCGGCAGATCGCGCAGTTGCGCGGTCTGAGCGAGACCGATGTCCGTCACCTTCGACACAGCTATGGCATCCGCCCGGTCTTCAAGACAGTTGACACCTGCGCCGCAGAGTTTGCGGCGAAGACTCCGTATCACTACTCGGCCTATGACGAGGAGACCGAGGCGATCCCCAGTGATCGCGAGAAGGTGATCATCCTGGGTTCCGGTCCTAACCGCATCGGCCAAGGCATCGAGTTCGACTACTCCTGCGTCCATGCGGCCTTGACTCTGCGCGAGGCCGGCTACGAGACGATCATGGTCAACTGCAATCCAGAGACTGTGTCCACTGACTACGACACCTCTGATCGCCTGTATTTCGAGCCCTTGACTCTGGAAGACGTGCTGGAGATCGTGCACGCAGAGCAGCAGGCTGGAACGCTCAAGGGGGTCATCGTGCAGCTCGGCGGGCAGACCCCGCTGGGGCTTGCGCAGGCCTTGAAGAACGAGGGCGTGCCCATCGTGGGCACCTCGCCAGAATCGATTCACCTTGCTGAAGACCGCGGCGCCTTCGGGCAGGTGCTCGCTGAAGCCGGACTTCCAGCGCCCAAGCACGGCACTGCCTCCTCCTTCCCGCAGGCCAAGGCCATCGCCGACGAGGTCGGTTACCCCGTGCTCGTTCGTCCGAGCTACGTGCTTGGTGGCCGCGGCATGGAGATCGTCTACGACGACACCATGCTTGCCGACTACCTCGAGCGCTCGACAGAGATCAACGCCGAGCATCCCGTGCTCGTCGACCGGTTCCTTGATGACGCAATCGAGATCGATGTTGATGCCCTGTACGACGGCACTGAGCTGTTCCTTGCCGGAGTCATGGAGCACATCGAGGAAGCCGGCATTCACTCCGGCGACTCGGCATGTGCGCTGCCACCCATCACTTTGGGCCCAAGTGACATCGCGCGCATTCGCAGCTCTACAGAGGCCATCGCCAAGGGCGTTGGCGTGCTCGGGCTGCTGAATGTGCAGTATGCGCTGGTTGCCGACATCTTGTATGTACTCGAGGCCAATCCACGTGCCTCGCGCACGGTTCCGTTTGTTTCCAAGGCAACTGCAGTCCACGTTGCCAAGGCAGCCGCGCGCGTGATGATGGGCGAGAGCATCGCCTCGCTGCGTCAGATAGGAATTCTGCCGATCGATGGCGATGGCGGCACGATGCCTTCGGGTTGCGCAGTGTCCGTCAAGGAAGCAGTCCTGCCCTTTGGACGATTCCACGGAGTCGACACGATCCTTGGCCCGGAGATGCGTTCGACCGGAGAGGTCATGGGCATCGATGACACGTTCGGCATTGCCTTCGCCAAATCACAGGATGCGGCTTCGGGTGGATTGCCCACATCAGGGACGGCGTTCGTGTCGCTGGCCAATCGTGACAAGCGGGCCTCGATCTTTCCGCTGAAGCGGCTGAGCGATCTTGGCTTCAAGATTCTGGCTACTTCGGGCACCGCTGATGTGCTGCGTCGCAATGGCGTTCCCTGTGAAGTGATCCGCAAGCAATATGAGGGTCGCGGACCAGCAGGGGAGCCCACCACCGTTGACGCCATCATGAATGGCGACATTCAGCTGATCATCAATACGCCCTATGGCGTGGGGCCTCGCCTGGACGGATACGAGATTCGCACTGCTGCGGTGATCAAGGGGATTCCCTCCATCACCACGGTGCAGGGACTGGGTGCAGTCGTGCAGGGCATCGACTCCCTGCAGCACGAAGTCCCCACGGTGCGCTCCTTGCAGGAGCACGGAGCCGATCTGAATCGCCTTCGCCAGCGCGATCGCGATAGCCTCGCCGCCTCACGTAAGGATGCGTAGCCGTGCCCCCTTTGCAGCTCACCGGTCAGGTGCTCGATGTGCGTCGCGCTGGCATGTACACGGTGCTGTCGCTGACTGCTCCCGGATTAGCTGAGCGAACTCGGCCAGGGCACTTCCTGAATATCGGCATCGGCGGCGAAGAATCAGCCCTGCTGCTGCGTCGGGCCTTTGCGATCTATCAGGTGCAATCCAGAGGCGTGTACGGCGGCTCGGTCGACATCGTGATCGGCCCGCATGGCAAGGGCACCAAGTGGCTGGTTGATCGTCGTCGCCACGACAACCTCAGCATTGTTGGTCCGCTGGGGCGTCCCTTCACACTTCCCAAGAACCCCGCCAACTGCATCCTGGTTGGTGGCGGGTACGGAACGGCGCCATTGTTCATGCTCGCCGATCAACTGCGCGAGCGCGGCTGTCGCGTCGATGTGATCGCGGGAGCAGCAACCGAGGAGAAGCTCTTCGGCACTCTTGAAATCAAGCGCGCGGCTTCAACTCTCACTGTGACCACCGATGACGGAAGCATGGGCACGCAGGGTCGCGTGACCGATGTCCTCGAAGACGTCATTCAACGATCGTCCGCAGACGTCATCTACGCATGCGGACCGATGGCAATGCTCTCTGCTGTCGCTGGAATCGCAGCTGCTCGCGGGGTGTATGTGCAGACCTCGGTTGAAGAGTCGATGGCCTGTGGCATTGGTGTGTGCATGACATGCGTGCTGCCGGTCATCGGCGAAGACGGGCTCACCCGCATGGTTCGTTCGTGCGTGGACGGGCCAGTCTTCCGGGGCGACCAAGTGCGCTGGGCCGATGTCGGCACGATTCCCTCCGACGCCGTTGGCGCACCGCAGGGCGGCAACTGATGTCACGCGCACTCATCACCAGTGGCCCACTTGACCCGAGTGCGTCGTTGCCTGCTGTTGACATGGCAACTTCCATCGGTAGTTTCGAAACGCCAGCCCCTGTGTTCACCGCATCAGGATGTGCGGCAGCAGGCAAAGAGCTTGACCAGTTCTTCGACATCACCGAGCTTGGCGGCATCGTCACCAAGAGCGTCATGATGGCTGCGCGTTCGGGCCGAGCCACGCCGCGGATGGCTGAGACACCGAGCGGCATGCTCAATTCCATTGGTCTGCAAGGTCCAGGTATCGACGCCTTCATTGAGTACGACCTTGCTTGGCTTCGACAGCGCGGTGCCCGCACTGTTGTGTCGATCGCTGGTGGCAGCGTTGATGAGTACGCGAAGCTCGCGTCCAAGCTGCGAAGTGTCGAAGACATCAGTGCAATCGAAGTCAATATCTCCTGCCCCAATGTTGAAGATCGCGGACATGTCTTTGCCTGCGATCCCACTGCAGCCTCGAATGTGATTCAGGCCGTGCGACGCAACTCGGATATCAAGACCCCGATCATCGCCAAGTTGTCGCCCGATGTCACAGACATCGTGAGCATCGCCCATGCCGTTGAGCGAGCCGGCGCAGATGCCCTCGCCGTGATCAACACCACTCTTGGCATGGTGATCGATCTTGACACTTTGCGCCCAGCACTCGGTGGTATCACCGGTGGACTTTCTGGCCCAGCTATTCGTCCGATCGCCGTGCGCTGCGTGTGGCAAATCCACCAGGCCTTGCCGCATTTGCCGATCCTGGGCATGGGCGGCATTCGCAATGGCGAGGATGCGCTGCAGTTCATCCTCGCGGGGGCAAGTGCAGTCTCTGTTGGGACGGTCACCTTCCACGACCCGTCCGCCCCGCTGCGCGTGCAGCAGGAATTGGAGATCGCACTTGCTGAGCGCGGCTTCTCCACTTTGCGTGAGGCCATCGGCTATGGCCACCGAGGTCCAGATCTGCCCGACGTGATTGAGGAAGAAGAGTGACGAACACTTCTCAAGGAACAAGGGCGCCGATCGCCGTAGCACTTGATGCACCTGATCTCGGTGTGGTGCGCGCCTGGTCACGGGCGGTGGCACCTGTGGTGTCGACCCTCAAGGTCGGCCTTGAAGTCTTCTGTCGCGATGGTGCTGCTGCCGTCCATGCCGCACGCCTTGGCGCATCCGAAGTCGGGTCGGCAGATGTGCAGATCTTCCTTGACCTGAAGCTGCATGACATCCCGGCAACTGTCGCTGGCGCAGCGCGTGCGGTAGCTGAGTTGGAACCCGCATTCCTGACCGTGCATGCATCAGGCGGCGCCAGCATGATCGAGGCCGCAGCACTTGCCCTGCCCGACACCCGCATCGTTGCGGTCACGGTTCTTACGTCCATGGACGATGCAACTCTGGAGAGCATCGGCATGGCGGGACCATCCATGGACGCAGCAGTTCGACTGGCTGTCCTGTCGGTGAACGCAGGCGCGCGCGCAATTGTCTGCTCCCCACTTGAGGTCGCGGCAATCCGCGCTGCTGTCGCTGATGACATCGTCTTGATCACTCCAGGTGTACGTCCGGCGGGCTCGGCCGCCAACGACCAGAAGCGGGTCGCCACTCCTCAGGAGGCAATCGCCTCGGGCGCGGACCTTCTGGTCATCGGTCGTCCGATCACTGGCGCAGCGGATCTCACCGAGGCCGCGTGGACCATCGCCTCGCAACTGGGCGTAGAGGTTTAAGTGCCCGCACCCGTGCGGACCCCGGAACAACGGGCCGCGGCACTTGAGGTGGCAATGCGCACTCGAACTCTGCGAGCCGAACTGCGCGTGGCATTGAAGGCCGGTGTCACCGACCCCCTGACAGTCCTTGATGCCGACACGATCAACCCGTCATATGCAAGCCTGCGTGTGCGCTGGTTGCTTGAGTCACTTCCGGGCATTGGTCCAATCCGAGCAGAGCAGCTGATGCTGGACCTCGGCATCGCGCAAACGCGTCGAGTAGGCGGACTCAACACCAGGCAGCGACAGCTGCTGGTGGAAGCCTTGGCCAAATGAACGCCCCACTGGTCGTGGTGTCCGGGCCATCAGGGGTCGGCAAGAGCACGGTCGTGCAACAGGTGCTCCTGCTTGCCCCAGAGGTCTGGCTGTCCGTGTCGGCTACCACTCGCAAGCCACGCCAGGGTGAGATCGAGGGGGAGCACTACTTCTTCGTCAGCGATCAGGAGTTCGACCAGATGATCGCTGACCAGGCTTTGCTGGAGTGGGCGCAGTTCGCCGGCAATCGCTACGGCACTCCACGAGGGCCAGTCCAGCAGCATCGGGACTCGGGCATTCCGGTGATTTTGGAGATTGAGCTCGCCGGTGCCCGACAGATGCGCGCGGCGGCCAAGGACGCCCGACTGGTATTCCTTGCTCCTCCTTCATGGGAGGTGCTCGAAGCACGCCTGCGTGGCCGCGGGACCGAGTCCGATGAGTCCGTGGCATCCCGGTTGGCGGCCGCTCAGGTGGAAATGGCTGCTCAGGGGGAGTTTGATGACGTCGTGGTCAACACGGACGTGCTGGAGGCAGCCCAATCATTGGTAGGATTCCTGCATGACATCCGCTAGGCCTGAGGGCATTACCCATCCTTCGATCGACTCCCTCCTGGAGAAGACCGACTCCAAGTACTCCTTGGTGATCTACGCATCAAAGCGTGCCCGTCAGATCAACGCCTACTACTCCCAGCTCGGTGAGGGCCTGCTTGAGTACGTCGGACCTCTGGTTGAGACCCACCTTCAAGAGAAGTCCATCTCCATTGCCTTGCGTGAAATCGATGCCGGCCTGCTCAGCTCAGAGCCCATCGAGGAGCCAGTCTGACCCCGAACTCTTCCGAAGCCGGTGCCCCCATTGCGGGTCGCCGGCTTCGTGTCGTACTGGGGGTCGCTGGCGGAATTGCCGCCTACAAGGCAGCCGAAGTGCTGCGTGGGCTCACGGAATCCGGTCACGATGTCACTGTTGTGCCCACTGAGGCGGCTCTGAAATTTGTGGGCGAGCCCACGTGGGCGGCGCTTTCGGGCAGACCAGTTGCCAGCGATGTCTGGACAGCCAGCGATCAGGTGCCGCATGTGCGCCTGGGACAAACGGCAGACGTGGTCGTTGTTGCGCCGGCAACTGCAGATCTGCTGGCTCGCGCCACCCATGGTCTGGCCAATGACCTGCTGACCAATGTGCTGCTCACGGCGCGATGCCCAGTGGTGATGGCACCTGCGATGCACACCGAGATGTGGACGCATCCGGCAACGCAACGCAATGTGGCTGAATTGCGCTCGCGCGGGGTCATCGTGCTGGAGCCAGCCAGTGGTCGATTGACCGGTACCGACACCGGGCCGGGCCGACTTCCAGATCCCTCCGCCATTGTTTCCGCCGTTCAAGATGTGCTGCGCCGCACGCCAAGCAATGACCTCGCCGGTCTGAAGATCCTCATCAGCGCCGGTGGCACCCAGGAGGCCTGGGATCCCGTGCGCTTCATCGGCAATCGCAGCAGTGGTCGCCAAGGTGTTGAGCTTGCCCGCACTGCTGTGTCCCGCGGTGCGCATGTGACCTTGGTTGCCGCGCACATGGACGTTGAGCCTCCGGCCGGCGTCAGTGTGGTCCGGGTGGAGTCTGCAGAGGATCTCTATCAGGCCATGCATGCGCAAAGCGCCGATGTGATCGTGATGGCCGCCGCCGTCGCCGACTTCAAGCCCGATCTGGCGACCGCGCGAAAGATCAAGAAGGAATCGCTCACGGGTGATCTCCATCTCACTCTCACCACCACTGTCGACGTTCTTGCCTCATTGGTCCAGCAGCGCACCGGTGGCAAACCCCTCATCATTGGCTTTGCCGCTGAGACCGCTGAAAGCCCAGCGCACTTGCTCGAATTGGGCCGCAGCAAACTGGCGCGCAAGGGCTGCGATCTTCTTGTGGTGAACGAGGTTGGTTCAGAAGTGGTCTTTGGGTCAACTGAGAACAAAGTGACAATTCTGGGCGCCGACGGCTATTGCCAGTCCTTTGACCGTTCCTCAAAAGCCGTTGTTGCTGATGCGCTGTGGGACCTCGTCGCAACACAGCTTTAGTCCGCCGCCCCGATACACTGGCGGTTCGCAATTGAGGACAGAGATGTCTGCAACCAAGGGGAGTACGCCGAGTGTCGAAGCGACTGTTTACCTCAGAGTCTGTGACCGAGGGCCATCCAGACAAGATGGCTGATCAGATCAGTGACGCCATCCTTGATGACCTCCTTCGGCAGGACCCCACCAGTCGTGTCGCAGTCGAAACACTGCTGACCACTGGCCAGGTGCACGTTGCAGGTGAGGTCACCACTTCCGGCTTCGCAGACGTCATTCAGCTGGTGCGCGAAACAGTGCTCGGCATCGGCTATGACTCATCGACCAAGGGTTTCGACGGCGAGTCCTGCGGCATCTCGGTGTCGATCGGCAAGCAGTCACCAGATATCGCTCAGGGCGTCGACGATGCGATCGAAGAGCGCGAAGGCCACAGCGGCGATCCTCTTGACCGCCAGGGTGCTGGCGACCAGGGCCTGATGTTCGGCTATGCCTGCACAGACACCCTTGAGTTGATGCCGCTGCCGATCTCACTCGCGCATCGCCTCGCCGAGCAGCTCACCGCCGTTCGCAAGGACGGCACCGTTCCCTACCTGCGCCCCGACGGCAAGACCCAGGTCACCATCGAGTACGACGAGGACGACCGTCCGCTGCGCATTGACACCATCGTGGTGTCCACCCAGCACGCAACCAACATCAGCCTGGACACCATGCTCACGCCGGACATCCGCAAGCACGTGGTGGATCCGATCCTCGATTCGATCGATATCGACTCGCGTGATGTGCGCCTGCTCGTGAATCCCACCGGCAAGTTTGAGATCGGTGGGCCAATGGGTGACGCCGGACTCACCGGTCGCAAGATCATCGTGGACACCTATGGCGGCATGGCTCGCCACGGTGGCGGCGCCTTCTCGGGCAAGGACCCCTCAAAGGTCGACCGCTCTGCTGCCTACGCAATGCGCTGGGTTGCCAAGAACGTGGTGTCAGCTGGCCTGGCAACCCGTTGCGAGGTGCAGGTTGCCTACGCAATCGGCAAAGCCCATCCAGTGGGTGTCTTCGTTGAGACCTTCGGCACCGGCGTGATGGCAGACGAGGCGATCCAAGAGGCAGTGTTGCGCGTCTTTGATCTGCGCCCAGCGGCCATCATTCGCGATCTTGATCTGCTGCGTCCGATCTTCCGCACTACCAGCGCTTACGGTCACTTTGGGCGGCCGCAGGGCACCAATGAACTGCTGGATCATGCAGATCCAAGCAAGCGCACACAGGTGGGCCCGACCTTCACCTGGGAGAACACCGATCGCGCAGAGCAATTGCGTGAGGTTGCCGGGCTCTAGCCTGCTCTCGTGAGTGACCAGCTCGAACTCGTTCCGCGCCGAACTCCGCGCGCGCGCAAGTTGCCAAGCTGGGCGCAGGTTGATCCGATCGCGCAGGTGCGCATCGATTCACCATTGCCGCATCTGGATCGCATTTTTGACTATGCGATCCCTGAAGCAATGGCCGATGACGTCAAGCCCGGTGTGCGCGTTCGGGTTCGGTTCTCGGGCCGGCTGATCAATGGCGTTGTCGTTGGACGAATAGCCAGCAGCGAGGCAGCCAATGTGCGAGCCCTTGAGCGGGTGCTTTCAAGTGAGCCAGTGCTGACTGCCGAAACGACCGCCCTCGTCACGGCCGTCGCCGAGAGATTCGCCGGAACCTTCAGTGATGTCTTTCGCTCGGCTGTGCCACCGCGCCATGCGCGAGCCGAAGCAGCGGCGTCAACGCGCACTCCGATGATCGCTGAACTCACGGACGATGACTGGGCTACCTGGGATCGCTACACCCATGGTCGTGCGCTGCTGACGCGAGCATCTGAGGGTCGCCTGGCTGATGTCCGCGGAGTGTGGAGCGCGGCGCCCGCCAAGCCGTGGACTGCTGATGTTGCCGCCTTGGTTCGCGCCGTGCTCTCGCAAGCTGCGGGTGGAGTGCTGGTTGTCGTTCCCGATGCCTGGGACGTGAAGCAACTCTGCAATGCGACTGAAGAGCTGGTTCTATCGCGCGCCGTGCTGTCTGCCGAACTCGGACCGGAACGCCGCTATCGCGAGTTCTGCTCAGTGCTGCGCGGCGAGAGTCGCTTCGTTGTCGGCACCCGCACCGCTGTGTTCGCGCCAGTTGCGGATCTGCGCTTGATCATCGTGTGGGATGACGCCGACGATTCCTGCTGGGAGCCCCAGGCTCCCTATTGGAATGTCAGAGATGTCGCTGCATTGAGGTCGCAGCTCACCGACTGCGCACTGCTGGTTGGCGCACCTTCGCGCAGCACCGAAACCCAACTCTGGTGCGACTCCGGCTGGGCGCGACCGCTTGAACCTGAACGCAGTTGGCTTCGTGCGCATGCACCCATCGTGCGCGCCATTGACAGCGCCGACGAGGCGCGCGATCCGGCAGCAGCGTCGGCCCGCATTCCGCATACCGCATGGTCAGTTGCCAAAGAGGGTTTGCGTACGGGTCCGGTGTTGATTCAAGTTCCGCGGCGTGGCTATCTGCCGGCACTGGCATGCCAGCAATGCCGGGAGTCAGCTCTGTGCAGTTGCGGAGGTCCACTGTCGCTGCGCTCCAAGACCAGCACTCCGCAGTGCCTGTGGTGCGGCAAGCTCACTGGCTCATGGAGTTGTCCGAACTGCCACGGCACGCAATTGCGCGCTTCATCCACTGGCGTTGAGCGCACAGCTGAAGAGTTTGGCCGAGCATTCCCGGGGGCATCGATCATCTGGTCATCCAGCGAGCAATTGCATCGCGGTGTTCCCGACACGCCGGCGCTCGTCGTTGCAACACCAGGGGCTGAACCGCTTGCCAAGGGTGGCTATGCGGCCGTTGTGCTGCTCGATGCGCGAGCGCAATTGCAGCGCACTGGCCTGCGCTCCGGCGAAGAGGCTGTGCGCCGCTGGTTCGGAGCAGCCCTGCTCGCTCGGCCCAAGGCGCACCTGATTGTCACTGCGGATCACGCGCTGACTGCGGTGCAGTCACTTGTCCGCTGGGACTCTGGATGGTTCGCTCAGCGTGAGCTCGCGGACCGAAGGGCCACGGGTCTGCCGCCTGAATCGCGTGCTGCCGTGCTGACTGGTGAGAACTCGGCCATCTCTGAAGTGCTGGCCGAACTCCAGAAACGGGTGGCGATCCGAGTGCTGGGGCCAAGTGATGGGCGCGGCATTGCACTGGCTGACCGCAAGGACAGCGCCCAGCTGTCAGCTCACTTGCATGCGATCACTGTCACACGCTCAGCCAAGGCCGAGGCAGGCGTGGTGCACGTCCACTTGGACCCCCGGGAGTTATAGGCGGGCGTGTTGCGCGTGTGACTACCGGGACTCATGGGATTTGCTCGCTAGGGTGCGCCCATGGCGTCTCGTACGTCCGCTCCTTCGCGTTCGCGCGCTGGTCGCGGATCTTCCCCACGAGGCAGCGCAAAGAAGAGCGCTGCTCGCAAACCCGCACGTGCCAAGAAGGCTGCCCCCAGAAAGCCGGCACCCAAGCGCGCGAGGGGTCCGGTCCAACCGGGACCACTGGTTCGTCTGGTGCTCTGGTGTGGTCGGTTGCTGAAGTCGCTCTGGCTGGGCATGGCCAATGCCATCGGCTCACTTTCCCGCAGTTTCGGCTCCGGTGCCCGCGATCTGGAGGCGCATGAGCGCCGCGACGGACTGGCCCTTGGCCTGCTGGCGCTGACCATCGCCTTGGTCGCCGGGCTTTGGTTCGGGGTGGACGCCTGGTTCGTGTCCACTCTCTCGATGATCTGCCATTCGCTGCTGGGTGTGCTGGCTCTGCTCGTACCGATTGCTCTGATCCTCGGCGCCTGGCGCACGATGCGTCACCCAGATGAGCCGCTGATGACCGGCCGCATCCTGATCGGCAGCTCGGCTGTCGCTGTCGGCGTGCTCGGCTTGTGGCACTTGTTCCATGGCACTCCCACTCCAAGTGACGGCGCCGAAGCGATGAATGCGGGCGCGGGCGTCCTGGGCTGGCTCTTCACTGCTCCCATCGTCGGTGCCCTCGGCCCGATCGTCACCGCCTTGCTGTTGGTGCTGCTGATGGCCTTCGGCCTGCTCGTGGTGACGGCAACCTCCCTTTCGTCAATCCGCAGCTTCTTCACGCCCGCTCCGCGCTCAGGTGATGAGACGAACGAAGCCGAAGCAATCGACGAAGAGTTCGAGATGGACTATCTCGATGATGACGAAGACGTCTTTCCTGAAGGTCTCGCTGGCGATCAGCCATTCATCTCGCCGGTGATGGATACCGATCACCGACCTGCGGCGTTGCTGATGGAGGGTCTGTCGACCTACCAGCCCAGCACGCAGGCCGATCAACTTCTGACTCAGGCCTTGGACATCGACGCCCACCCGGCTCGTCACGAGACCGTCAACCTGCAAATGGGCGCGCCGACGCTGGCCAAGATGAAGACTGGTCGTCCGCCGCGAGCCAAGTTCGTGCTGCCAGGTGTCAACATGCTCAAGACCGGCCCGGCGCCCAAGGCCGCGACCAAGGCCAATGATCACGTGGTCCATGCGCTGACCGAGGTGCTTGAGCAGTTCGGCATTGACGCCATCGTTTCCGGCTTCATGCGTGGCCCAACAGTCACCCGCTATGAGATTGAACTTGGCCCCAGCGTGAAGGTCGAGCGAGTCACTGCGCTCAGCAAGAACATCGCCTATGCGGTGGCCAGTGCCGATGTGCGCATCCTCAGTCCGATCCCGGGCAAGAAGGCGATCGGCATCGAGATCCCCAACACTGACCGCGAGCTCGTTGCCCTGGGCGATGTCCTGCGCAGCAAGAACGCGACTTCTGACTCGCACCCCATGGTCGCGGCCCTGGGCAAGGATGTCGAAGGCGGATACGTCGTCGCCAACCTCGCAAAGATGCCGCACATCCTCGTCGCTGGTGCGACTGGTGCAGGCAAATCGAGTTGCATCAACTCACTCATCACATCAATCCTGATGCGGGCGACTCCTGATGAAGTGCGCTTGATTCTGGTTGACCCCAAGCGAGTGGAACTCACGGCCTATGAAGGTGTTCCACACCTGATCACCCCGATCATCACCAATCCCAAGAAGGCGGCCGACGCCCTGCAATGGGTTGTCAAGGAAATGGATCGCCGCTACGACGATCTCTCGCACTTCGGCTTCCGCCACATTGATGACTTCAACAAGGCTGTCCGCACCGGCAAGTTGACCTTGCCGCCGGGCAGTGAGCGTGAGCTCTCGCCCTACCCGTATCTGCTTGTCGTCGTTGACGAACTGGCCGACCTCATGATGGTCGCACCGCGCGATGTTGAAGATGCGATCGTGCGCATCACTCAACTTGCCCGCGCAGCTGGCATTCACCTCGTGCTTGCAACGCAGCGACCAAGCGTTGATGTCGTCACCGGCTTGATCAAGGCCAATGTGCCAAGCCGGCTGGCCTTTGCAACATCCAGCCTGACTGACAGTCGAGTGATCCTGGATCAGCCGGGTGCTGAGAAACTGGTCGGTCAGGGCGACGGTCTGTTCTTGCCGATGGGCGCGAACAAGGCAATGCGTATTCAAGGGGCCTTCGTGTCCGAAGCGGAGATCCGCGCAGTGGTCGCGCACTGCAAGGCGCAGGGCGAGGCTTCATATCTGCCCGAGGTCACGCAGGCGGCTGTGGCTGCCCGTGAGGTCGACGGCGACATCGGCGACGACCTCGACATTCTGCTGCAGGCTGTGGAACTTGTGGTCTCCACGCAGTTCGGCTCGACCTCGATGCTGCAGCGCAAGTTGCGGGTCGGATTCGCCAAAGCCGGACGCCTGATGGACTTGATGGAGTCACGCGGAGTCGTGGGACCTACGGAAGGCTCCAAGGCCCGTGATGTACTGATCAAAGCCGAGGACCTGCCAGGGACCTTGGCGATGATTCGGGGAGAGTAAGAGCCGCACGAGAACTTCCTTTGGCAAGGACGCTGAACTATGGTGGAACAAACCGCGTGAGAAAGGGGTGCTGATGTCTGTCGGCACCACTTTGTCCGAAGCTCGTATCGCCAATGGAATGTCCCTGGAAGAACTTGCTCATGCCAGCAAGTTGCGGGCATCCATCCTTTCGGCGATGGAGGGTGGCGACTTCAGTCATTGCGGCGGTTTGGTCTATGCGCGAGGTCAATTACGTGCTCTCGCACCAATTTTGAACCTTGATCCGGATCAACTTGTGGATGATTTCACCGATGAGGTTGCCGAAGGCCTGCACGGGCGCGGCTGAGCCGGGCTCCAACGCGAACTAGACTCTCGGGGTGTCTCGCCCCTCTGTTGCCATCGTCACTCTTGGCTGCGCGCGCAACGAGGTCGACTCTGAAGAACTCGCCGGCCGCCTTGCTGCCGAGGGCTGGGATCTGGTGCAGGATGCCGAATCAGCCGATGCCGTGCTTGTCAATACCTGTGGCTTCGTTGACGTTGCCAAGAAGGATTCGATCGATGCGATCCTGGCTGCCTCTGATCTGAAGGGCGATGGCGGTCCGCGCGCTGTGGTTGCTGTGGGCTGCCTTTCTGAGCGCTACGGCCGTGATCTGGCGGCCGAACTTCCCGAAGCCGATGCCGTGCTTGGCTTTGATGACTACCCCGATATCGCCGCAAAGCTGCGACGCATCGTTGCTGGTGATCGACCGATTGCCCACGAGCCGACTGACCGCCGACTGCTCCTGCCGTTGGCACCAGTTGAACGCGAAGCCAGTCACGCACACGTTCCAGGACATGGCGAAGGCCCAGCGCCTCGGGTGCGCTTGGAGACCGGGCCGGTTGCGTCAGTGAAGCTGGCATCGGGCTGCGATCGTCGCTGCACCTTCTGCGCAATCCCGACCTTCCGCGGTTCCTTCATCTCGCGCTACCCAGCCGATGTGCTCGCTGAACTCAGTGAGCTGGTCCGCACGGGCGTGAAGGAAGTCGTGCTGGTCAGCGAGAACTCCACGTCATATGGCAAGGATCTCGGCGATCTGCGCATGCTGGAGACCACGCTGCCTGATCTGGCAAGGCAAAGTGGCATCACCCGTCTTCGGGTCGCCTACCTGCAACCAGCTGAGATTCGTCCGGGTCTGATTGAGGCGATGGTCGCCACCCCAGAGGTTGCCCCGTACTTCGACCTCTCCTTCCAGCATGCCAGCGCCTCAGTGCTGCGTCGCATGCGCCGATTTGGCGGCACTGAGGCATTCATGGGCTTGGTCAATCGCATTCGTGACCTCGACCCGCAGGCAGGCATCCGCAGCAACGTCATCGTCGGCTTCCCGGGCGAGACTCAAGCGGACATCGACGAACTGGCGAGCTTCCTTGAGACAGCACGACTGGATGCGATTGGCGTCTTTGGCTACAGCGATGAGGACGGCACTGAAGCCGTGACCTTCACCGACAAGATCGACGCCGACGTCATTCGCGAACGAGTCGAACGCATCACTGCCTTGGCTGATGAAGTCATGGCTCAACGCGCTGAAGATCGTATGGGCGAGACCGTTGTCGTGATCGTTGAGCGCATTGACGAGGATGAAGACGGCGGGCTTGTTGCCGTTGGTCATGCCGGTCATCAGGGGCCCGACGATTCTGAGACATACATTCCGATCGACGAGGACGAAGTCGCCATTGGCGATGTCCTTACCGCAATCGTCATTGATGTAGATGGGGTTGACTTGATAGCCGAGCGCGCATGAGCTCAGCATCAAGTCACGGAAAAGCAGAAGCCCACGAAAGTGGACCAATTCTCAACCTGCCCAATTTTCTGACCGGTCTGCGCATCCTTGCGGTACCGGTGCTCATCTGGTTGCTGGCCAGCGAAGGTGATTCGGCGCGCATCTGGGCCACCGCGGTCTTCTTGATCGCAGCGCTCACCGATCTCATTGATGGCGCAGTTGCCCGCAGGCGAAATCAGATCACCAGCTTCGGCAAGCTTGCCGATCCCATTGCCGACAAGGCGCTGATCGGCACTGCGCTCATCGGCCTGAGTCTGCTGGGCGAGCTTTCCTGGTGGTTCACCGTCATCATCTTGATCCGCGAGATCGGCGTGACTGTCCTGCGCATGTGGGTGCTCAGCGATGGTGTCATCCCGGCAAGTCGCGGTGGCAAGCTGAAGACCCTGGCGCAAGTGATCGCCATCAGCATGTATCTGCTGGCTCCCGCGGACATCTCGTGGTGGGGCGCTGCTCAGACCACTGCCATGGGCATCGCTGTGGCGTTGACTCTGGCTACCGGCTTGGACTATGTGCTGGAGGCCATCCGCTTGCGCAAAGCTGCTGAACTGCGCACTGAGTCTCCAGACAGCGCTCCCACGCCGACACCCAACGAGCGCTGATGCAAGCCGAGCTGATTGCCACCTGCCGTGCACTGGGACTGACGGTCGCCACAGCCGAATCACTCACAGCCGGGCTGGTCAGCTCGACTCTTGCAGAAACACCCGGAGCATCTGCTGTGCTGCGCGGGGGAGCGGTCACCTATGCCACCGACACCAAGCATTCAGTGCTCGGCTTGGACCCCGCGCTCTTGGAGCACGTGGTCAGCGAGCAGGTCGTCTACGCGATGGCCAAGGCCGCTTGTGCCCTGTTTGGTGCCGATCTGGGCCTTGCCACCACTGGCGTGGCCGGACCCGAGCCGTTGGACGATCAGCCAGCCGGCACTGTGTGGATTGCGGTCTATGACGCCCGAAGCAACACGTCGATGACCCGCCTGCTGGCCCTGTCGGGGGACAGGGGCGATGTCCGCCAGGACTCAGCCTTGGCGGTCATCGCCTTGGCCTTGGAATATTTGTCACAAATGCCTCGGATAGGTCGGGAATAGGACTCCGGAGGCGTGCGTTAGAATTAGCAAT